>JAGGXZ010000044.1 GCA_021162805.1 Candidatus Poribacteria bacterium | reverse complement strand
TCGCCCGATGAGAGCCGGGTCTGTTTCGTAGCTCCTCTCGCAAAGAACTCATACCATGTTCGATCGTTGGGCTCCCAGAGGATCCCGATCATCCCCCTCAGAGGTTGCTCGCGGCGTATAGGCTCTCCGCTTTCGACGTCCTTTCCCCTTGTGAACATAAGGTTGCCGTAGAGGGTCAACCCCTCTTTCAGTGTGAAGTTCGCCTCGGACTCCACTCCCCTTATGATGGCCTCCTTGATGTTCGTGTGCACGAATATATCTACGCCCGGATGTTCGGCCTGAAGATCCCTATAGAACTTGGGTATCTCTCCGCCGAAGTATTCGGCGACCGGGACCCTTGTCACCAGATCGGATATCTTCATCTGATAGAGAGCGATGGAGCCGGAGAACCTTTCCTTCATGAACTTGATCCCGGCCTCAAGGGAGAGGCTTTTTTCAGGGCCGATATCCGGATTCGGGGCATCTATCCCCTCGTTTGTGACCTCGACCGCGGTGGTATCGTTTAAGCTCGGCGCTCGGAATCCCTGGGCCACGCTGGCGTAGAGGTTCAACCCCTCGAGCAGGTTGAAGATAACCCCCGCGTTACCCGTCAGGGCGTTCCCGCCGCTCTCCAGCAGGCCGAACATCGGATCGCGCAGGCTCAGATCGGATTTAGTTTTATAGTGGGTGAATCTTTCGCCTAAAACCGCCTGCAACCTATCGGTGATCTTGAGCTCGGCTTGACCGAAAAGGTTCAGATCCCAGAACTGCGATCCGTCCGGGAATCTCCCCCAGTTCATCCTCTTCATCTCGCCGGTTTTGAGGTTCACCGTCTCGCTCCAGCTATCCAGGCGATCGAGGTAAAAATCCATCCCCGCGGTCAACCGGTGTTTTGAGATCTCCTTCAGGAACTGAGCCGAGAGGCCGATCGTGTGGACCGTGTCCCGTTTCTCGGATTCCTTAGAGCTTCCGCTTTTGCGGGATTTACGTCCTTCCTCCTGTCTGTGATATGAGAGGATCACGGAGAAAGGTTTCAATTTGTATTTGAGGTAGACCATATCCCTGTTTTGGGGTGAGAAGAGGTAGGTCTCATACTGTTTCGTGGAGATCTTGTCATACCTCGGGATTTCGGGCTGTCGGGAGAGCTGATATCCGATTTTGGCCTCACCGTCTCCCAGTTTGGCTTTGACCTTGGCATCGGCGGTGTATCCCCTCCAATTGGTGGGCGATTCGACATCCACCGTCCACGCTCCCTCCGGCAAATTTTCGGGGGAGGGATCGGAGGTTATGATGAATTTCCTGGTTTTGAAGTGGATGTCAGCGCCTTTTCCGGGATGAACGTCTCCGACATCCTTGAAGGCGCCTTCGACCAGGAAGGAGAGTTTTTGTGCTCCCCCCTCCACTCCGAGCCCGATCGTCTTCTCCCTGTTTGCGCTTGCGAGCTTCGTGGAGAGAAGAGGCTTTACGATCCATCCTTTATCGGAGAAGGCGGGCTCCCTTGTGAAGACGTTTATCACGCCTCCCATCGCCGAACTGCCGTAAAGGGATGAACCGGAGCCGCGCAGGACCTCGATCCTCCCGACGGAGATCGCCGGGATAGTCGCCAGATACTGATTCGGTCCCGAACGGAACGTGGAGTTGTTTAACCTGACCCCATCGACCATGATCAGGGTATGGTATCCCGTCAGGTTTCGGATTAAGGGCGATCCCTGTCCCGGTGTCGTCACCTGAGCGAAGATCCCGGTCGCCTCCTTCAACATCTCCGGGGTTGTCGTGGCGAAGAGGTTTACCCTCTCCAGCTCCTCAGAAGATAGGACGGATATGGATCGCGGCGTCCAGAAAAGGCTCCTCTCCGATCTGGTCCCCGTTACGACTATCTCCCGAAGCTTCACCTGAGGATAGGAGAGCGCTGTTACAAAGGTGAATAGAAATGAAAGTAGAAGAAGAGACGAGGTTTTCTTCATCCCTGTACCTCCCTCAGATTAGAATTTAACCCTTATCCCGAAGGTGGGAAGTATCGGCAGATAATGCTCCTCCACCCTTTCATATCTGACCTTGCCGTTCGGTTCTTCTATTTTCGACCACGAGTATTCATGGACGTTTTGGCGGTTATACAGGTTCATCACCTGCAGGTAGAGGCTCAACTGCCACCGTCTGAATTTGAATTCCCTGGAGAATCTGAGATCCAAGCTGTGATAGCTCGGCAATCTCTCGGCATATGGATCGCCATATCTTTTGACCCATTCCCCGTTCACCTTCTCATACCAGCTATCGGTATAGGGATTGCCGGTGTGAAATCGCCACGATAGGTTCAACACGCCGTATCCCGTTCTGTAGTTGAGGTCGATCCCCAAAGTATGTCTTTGATCGAAGGGCCTGAAAAACTCCCCGGCATCGCTACGGGCTTTGGCGACCGAATAGGTATAACCCAACATCCAGGAGAGCCTATCGGAGAAGATCTGATTCAGAAACACCTCCAGACCGTGCGCGTATCCAGACCTTGCTCTGATGAAGAACCGTTCCTTACGGCCGTAATCCTCTATCCTCCCCACCAGATCCCTCATCTCCTTTCGGTAGGCCTCGGCTTTCAGGAGGAATTTATCGTTCGGTCGATACTCAAGGCCGATTATGTAATGTGCGGCTCTCTGTGGATCGGTTACCTCCGAGATTCCCTCCTCAACCGGCAGCTCTGTAACCCTGACCGGTTGTCTGAACAGGCCCCACGCCCCCTTGAGCCTCAGTTTTTCACCGATGGGTAGTGAGAGGGATAAACGAGGTGAGATGGAGAATCTACCGCCGTTGCTCTGATACCACCATCCCAATCCACCGTTCAACCTTGCATCCCCCAGCCCGATCGTATCTTGAAGGTATCCGCGCAGGAACCATCCCGCTAAATCCCCCTTCACGTCGGTCGAGATCCCCTCCTTACTGTGATGGTAATCGTATCTGCCGCAACCGTGCTGGAGCTCGATTCCAGCCCTAGCGATATTTCGTCTCAGATTCAGCGACATATCCGCTTTAGCCCCGACAAAACCTAAGTTTCTATCGTCCACGCCATCTAACCCTTCCCGCTTTCTCCCGTTATACTTGCCAGCGAAGAGGCTTGATAAGATGTTCATCCTCTCGCTCAGCCGCTTATCCCATGAGCTCCATATCATGCCGTTTTCATAGCTGGAGTCCACGTCGTTCTCCCGGCCGATCTCATCTATCAGGTTCGTGTCCTTGGCGTAGAGGAGGTTGATCGAGAGGGTGCTATCGGGAGAGGGGGTGAGGCTAATCTTGTTGAAAAGGTCGAAATATCTCGGCTCAAACTTCTCCTCCGATTGGATCATCTTCATGATGAGATCTATATATCCGCGGCGGAGGGTGAGAAGCCAGTGGCCGTTTTTGAGTCGGGGCAGAGGAGAGTCGATCATGAGATCGGTGTTGATCAGATCGATCCCGGCCTCAAATCGGGTTTTAGGTGGGATTTGGGATCGGGTGTATATGTCATATACGGCTGAGATCCAATCTCCGTATCTGGGCGGATATCCTCCCATGAAGAGCCTTGCCCTTTGTATCAGGCCGAGGTCGATGGTCGATATCGCCCCGCCGAAATCCTGAAGGTGATACGGCTGATAAAGTGGAATACTGTCAAGCCTGACACCTATCTCGTTCAGCTCGCCCCCTCTGACGTGAAACCGGGCGCTGAAATCGTTGGCTGTAACCCCCGGGAAGATCTGCGCCGCCCTGTAGACGTCGTTGTCTATCAGCGGCAGCCGATTCGCCAGATCGCTCGATATCTCACCTAGAGATGGAAACTCCCTGGATATGCCTAGGGAATCCTCAGGTTCGACCAGTATCTCCCTCATCCTTATCCCCTTCCCCTCGGCGATGCTGAAGGGGATCTGAGCGACGAACAGGAAAATCAACATCAAAGCTCTGCTCATACTGTTTCTCCTTCCCATTCCATCGATTTAACTTGTTTCTCCTTCCCATTCCATCGATTTAACTCTACCTGGCAACAACCGATCTGGATTCTTTCCAGCAAAATTCGTGCCGATAAAACATATAGATATAATCCGGTTTTCGAGGATCAAGGTGCACGAAATGGGGCAGTTTCATCGTGCAGGTGCACGATTTCGGGCATTCGATATATTGACAGCATCTTGGAGCTGTGTTATCCTCTTAGCGAATTCGGTCATAACCATCGGCAATTCGCTGCCCGCCGTTATTTCGCCACAGACGGCGGACGGTCAATCACGGATAAACGCAGCTCTCAAAGGGAACTCGGGCGAGCGAATCTACGAACCTTTAAAGTTGAGGAGGGAGGAATTGGTTCGTCCATATAGGCCGGAGGACCTTCCGATAATCATGGACATCGCCAACCGCGCCTGGCGTGGGATATACAGGATGTTCAGGGAGATATACGGGGATGAGCTCTTCGAGCTCCTCGTGCCGGACGAAAGGACGTCGAAGGGGGAACAGGTCAGAGCACATTGCAAGCGACATCCGGAATGGGTTTTCGTGTGCGAGGAGGACGGACGGATCGTCGGTTTCGTGACCTTCAGGCTGGACTTCGACAGGAAGATCGGCGAGATAGGCAATAACGCCAGAGACCCCGACTGTGATCTGAAGGGGATCGGCCAACAGATGTATAAGGCCGTCTTCGATTATTTCCGAAAACATGGGATGCTCTACGCCAAAGTGTTTACAGGTCTTGACTACGCCCACGCTCCCGCTCGGAGGGCGTATGAGAGGGCGGGGTTCAACATACGCCACGAATGTGTGGAGTATTTCATGAAGCTCTAGAGGAATCGGAGGAAACGATGGCTAAACCGCTCTATGAGGAGGAGTTCATCTTCGACCCTCAGATCGAGGATCACGGACATGTGCATGCATCGTGCATCGTGGAGTGTCCCAACGGCGATCTCAGAGCCGTCTGGTACGAAAACGGGAGGGAGCTCCCGCCGCCTTACTACTCGGAGAGGAGAGACAAAAGCGACGATGTGCGTATCGGGGGTTCGCGTAAGCCCATAGGGGCGGACTCCTGGGAAAAGCCGTTTGTGATGAGCGATACCTTCGGTGTGTCCAACAACAATCCGTGCATGGCCATCGATCGCCGGGGACATCTCTGGCTCGTCCACGCCACCCTGTTAGGAGTGCCCCGCTGGACGTGGGGAAGCGCCCTTCTGCGGTATAAGATATCGTCGCGATACGATAGACCGGGACCGCCGATCTGGGATAGGGAAAACATCCTCGTCCCCCGTATCGCTGAGCTTGAGGAAATGGCGTCCGAGGGTAATCCTCTGAGCTCGCGGCTGGGATGGATGCCCCGTGCACATCCGCTCATCCGTTCGGACGGCGCTGTTGTGATCCCCCTGGCGAACGAGAACTTTTACATCGCCGCCATGGCCATCACCCAGGACAGCGGTGAGACTTGGACCTTCTCGAAGCCGGTTCCCGGGCGGGGTGTTATACAGCCGACGCTGGTGGAGTTCCCTGACGGGACGATAACGGCCTTCTTCCGCACGTCCGGCGGTAGGATCAGGCGAAGTGACTCGTTGGACGGCGGAATCACGTGGTCCCAGATGAGGGAGATCGATCTGATACATCCCGGCTCAGGGCTCGAGGCCATTTTATTGCGCAACGGTCACCTGTTGATGATCTGCAACGACAAGGAGGACGCCCGCGATCGGCTCGCCGTCTCCATATCGACGGATCGTGGCCGGACGTGGCGTTGGACGCGCCATCTAGAGGATACCCCAGGCGAACGGTTCGACTATCCTTCAATCATCCAGGCGAGGGACGACACCCTTCACGCCACCTATACCTATAACCTCCGCACCATAAAACACGTCCATTTCAACGAGGAGTGGGTGATGGAGGAGGGCGAAGGTGAATCGGAAGAGGGCGTATAAGGTTGAAGGACCCAGAGGCACGATGAGGGAGGAATTCGGTCGTGTGATGAAACTTGTGGACTCCGTGTTCAGAGGAGATAAATGTCCGTCCCCGAGCAAGCAGGAGCTCTACTCCATCCTCCTCAACAGGGACAACTTGGAAAACATGCGCGTTATCCTGGTGGACGGTGAGCCCGTGTCGCATCTCGGCATCCATGAGGGGGAGATGATCATCTACGGCAGCAGGATAAAGGTGGGAAGCATCGGCTCGGTATGCACCCATCCCGAGTACCGAGGCAGAGGATATGCGACCAGACTGTTAGAGGACGCCGTACGAAAGCTCGAGGCCGATGGAGTAGATCTCATGCTCGTATCCGGCGACAGAAACCTCTACAGAAGGGTGGGATGCGTCCCCGCATCGAGGATGTATCACTTCAGGATCGGCAGGGAGGATCTAAGGGGATTCATCGACCAGAACGTGGAGCTTATCCCTTATGAGGAGGAACATGTAAGGCAGATAATCACAATCTATGAGAGGGAACCGGTGAGATTCCATCGCAGCTTGGAGGAGTTCAGACGGATGTTGATAAGCGGCAGTGACAGAAATGTCGGGGCGGAGACATCGGTGGTTCTCAGGGGAGGCGATCTCCTGGGTTATTTGGCCGTACAACCGCCGGTGGATGCGAGGGTAAGCAACGTTATCGAATATGCCGGCGACAGACATGCGATAGTCGGAGCTATGAGATACGTTTTCGATATGTACGGGATCGATGGACTGAACCTCTATGTGCCCTTCCACGACGGGGAGATGATCCATCTTCTCAGACGGAAGGGGATATCATCCACGCCCATAAACATGCCGGGCTATACGATCAAAATAATAAACTTTAGCGGGCTTATGGAGAGATTACACCCATATATCGAGGAACGGCTTGGCGAAAAAGCGGATTCTCTGGAGTTCCATCAGAAAGGCGATGAATATCGCATCCGCCTGGGTGGGGAGGAGTTAACCGTCAGAGGCAGCGCTGAACTCGTTTATCTCGTATTCGGCACGCATGACGAAAGGGAGAAAGAGATAATACCCAGGACGAATACGCTGAAGGACTTGACGTATGTGTTCCCCTTACCGCTCGCTTATCCCGGGCTGAACTACGTTTAGCGCTCATATTATCGCGGGATGGTTCACAATCATGGTAACACTTTCGTAGGGCGGCACTTTATGTGCCGCCGTTTTCGGTGATACTGCTACGCTCAAAGGAAATTGAGCGTTTCTCTTATCTTCTCCTTCTTCCTGAAAGAGGGTAGTAAGATGGTGGTAAGCTAGGTGAAAAGGGCTTTTCAATGATTTGGTATAATCAGGCGTGGTAGGGGGCAAGCCCCTGTGCGTGCCCCCAAATCCGACAGGCCCAGGGGCCTGCCGCTACAGCGCTGGCGAAATCGGACGAAGGGTTATGGTGCCGATGGCGGTTCTGACCCTGAGATCAGCCTCTTCCGATTCCTCCTTGGGAACCGATCCGGCGCGGATAAGCCAAGGGTTGTTGAAGGTATACTCGAACTCCTCCCACCGCTTATAGTCGAGCTTCCCGCTCTCGCTCTCCAAAACGATCTTAACCTTACCCTTGAGCGAATCGGCGATCTTCACGGTTATATCCCCACCGGTCGAGCTCAGCTCATATCTGTCCCCCTCCCTGATCTCCTCTATCTCGAACTCCGTATCGCCGAACTCATTTCGACATCTCACCTCCCCGAACACCTTCTTCATCCGAACCTTCTCCTCCTTGAGCTTAAGTTCAACTTTGCCGTTCACATCCTCTATCTTCATGACCGGCACATGACCCACTCGCCTCACCACGTCTTTCCCCCACTCCACCCCTCTGTAGTATCCGTCGTCGAGGATCGAAAGCTCGCCTTGAAACCCTTTGATCTCCTCGATAAACCCCCTGAAACTCCTCAGTTTCCCCTTGATATCATACGCCTTTGAGATCACCGAGTCGCCTATCAGCGTGATCTCCCCCTCGAAGTTTGAGATCTCAGGGTATCTCGTGAACACAAGGAAGATCACCACCGGATGTCCGTTCGGGACGCTAAGCGAGATATCCAGGGAGACGGATGGACCGAGCGCCAGATCGTCCTGGATGAGCTGCACGGAGAAGAGGGGTTTCAACTCCTCATCTATGTGAGCCCACATCGGTTCGGGTCTGTTTCCCAAAAGCTCGACGCTCACGCAGCTTCCCTCCAGCTTCCGGATCACATCCCGGTGCAGCTCCGACCACTTCTCCTTCGTCCACTCTAACAGACGTCGTAACATCTCACCCATAGTGGTGTATTCGAGGGTCGGTTCGAGACCGGTAGCCCCCGTGACGATCTCCATATCTCTCCCGAACCCCTCCTTCAGGAAGCTATCGCATCTTCTCAGAAACGTCTGGACCTGATCGGACTTCCTCCTGGCGTCCTCAACGGAACCCCCGAAGAGCACCTTTTTCCCCCTGAGGGCCACCCTCTCCTCGTCCCACCCGGTCATCCTGAACTTCATCTGTCCCAATCCGGCGAAGATCACTATCGGCTCGCCCGGTCGCGTGACCAGATCCAGCTCAAACGGTTCCTCGACCTTCTCACATATCGCCTGATAAACCTCTTGAGTGAACTCGGAACCTACCTTATGTTCGGAGAACCCCTTCTCCATCATCTTCAAAACCTCCTCCCTCAAAAGTTTTCTGGATCGATGTAACCTCCACTTCACCGTGGAGAGAGGGAGGTCGAGGAACTCGGCTATATCCCTGTAGCTCAGATCGTCTATGTAGAAGAGGATCAATATCTGTTGGTTTCTCGGGGATAGCTTGCTTAAAGCCTTTTTCACCATCTCCTCCATCTCCTCCCGTTCCAGCGCCTCATCGGGCCTGGGAAGCGAATCGGGGATGTTTCGAGCCTCGAATGAATCGGAGGATATAACCTCCTTGACTCTCCGCTGAGAGGAAGCTTTGGAGCGTAGATGCATTCTGCAGAGGTTCACCGCTATCTGCTTGAGCCAAGCCTTGAACTTCTCAGGTTCTTTGAGCTCCGAAAGACGGGTATAGGCCCTTATGAAAACCTCCTGTGTTATATCCTTGGCCTCCTCGAAGTCCTTAAGGAAATGGTAACATAGCCCATAGATACTGCTTTGGTATCTCATCACGAGGACTGAAAACGCCTCGACCTTTCCCTGAAGCGTAAGGTTGACCAGTTCCTCGTCCTTCAATTTCCGACCTCCCTCCGTTTTCGGCCTCCATGATATATGATGCGAAATTTAAGGGGAGGTTAGATCGATTCATTTAAGCGGTATGATCAATTTCAACACGGCTCTCCTGCTGAACTCCTCCGCGTTGGGGTCGCCCATGATGAAATAGACGTCCATCCCTCTCCTCACCCCTTGCCTGTAGGAGAGATACCAGTTCAATTTATCCCCTTTCAAAACCATTCTCCCTCCCAAGCTCCTCTCAGGGGTGATGTTGAAGTTTATCCACAAGACATGCAGCTTCTCCCTTTTCTTCCCCAGCTTTAAAGCCTCGATGTAGTAATTGAAAACGAGGACGTTCCCCTTTGACGTCACCTTGAGGCTCGGTTTGATGAACCTGTAGCTCTCCTCCCGACGGGTTCCGAGGGATAAACTCAATCCTCCGCTTATCTCGAAAAGATCGTATCTCCTCCACAAGTTCACCCCTCCGGATAGAACCGTATCCTCAAACTCCTCGAATCTGCTTCTCTCAAATTGGAGATGGGTTCCGAATCCCCATCTTGTCCCCTCGGAAAACCACGTCCAGAACCAAGGTGAGATCCTACTCCTATAATCCCCACCTTCATAGTGGTTGTAATCGTTTGCGAGTATCCCTACCCCCATCGAGAGTTTCCCCTCCATCAATCTCTCAGCCGAATACCCGAGGTTAAAGCCGATGCCCTTACAGGGTTCTGAGGGTGCAAACCCCAATCTGGTCTCATAACCCGGACTGATATATCTCCCCGTCAGGTTTGCAAACAGATTTCTCCCGCGCCACCCTACGTATCCGGAACCGAAAGAACCCTCTCCGCCTTCACCTTCCGTCAAACTGGCTCCGATATCGAACCCCATTATCATATCGCCGAACCTGCCGTTATACGCCAAGTACGTCGTTTGATTATAACCCTCCTCCGAATCCAGATGGCTCGCCATCGAGAAGCTTATCGATCCAGCTTCCCCCACCTCCCTGCTCACCCTCATCAGAAAGGCGTTCCACCTGTCCAGATCGAAGCAATCCATAACCCCGAACGTCCATCTCCCCTTCCTGCCATATCCCTTAACCCCTCCGTCCATCCAGATTATCCTCCTGCTGTAGAAGATCTCCTGTTTCCCTCCGAACACCTCCCTTCCCTCCTGGAAGAAGGGGCGTTTATCGGAGTAGGCCCTAGGGAGATAAGAGAAATCTATCGTCTCTACCTCCTGCTCCACGTTCGAAAAATCGGGGTTGATCGTCAGGAGAACGTTAGCTTGACCTGAGGGTCGGTATCTGAGGTTCAACCCTCCCCTCAACATCCTCCTATCCGGCTTGATCCCTCCAAAGGTGTATCCCAGTATCCTCACCAATCTCTTGGGTTTCCTCTTGGGTAAGATAACCCCCACCAGGTGTCCGTTCCACTCGTGATGGAAAGGATAGCCCAGATCCGACCAAAAAGAAAAGATCTTAGTTCTGGCTTGATACCTCCCGAAGTTTATCCCCATAGTGATCGGCTTGTCTGAAGATGGTCTGTCCATTATGTCCCACGGTATGGCCATTTCAGCCGTCCATCCGAACTCAGTTCTCCTGACAGCGGCCTGCCAGTCGCCTTTCCATTCAGCTTTATTAGCTCTTCCCCCTCTGATCTCGGTGAACTGTGTCCCTATGGCGTTCACCTTGAAGACGTTTCTCCCCGAGAACTGACCGATATCGAACGGATCTATGGCCACCTCTACGAAATCGTCCCCCCACGGGTTTCCGTCCCTTTTGGTCTCGGTCGCCTTTATCTGGTCGGGCTGTGAGTCGAAACATTTGAAGGCGACGTAAAGGGCTTTCTCGTCGTAAAGCACATAGGCTTCCGTCTGATCCGGTGCCACCTTTGAGGTGTAGGAGTCGATAAAGGGATGTGCCAAAGGCGCCTTCTTCCAACATAGATCGTCAAGTTTCCCGTCTATAACGGGGGGTTGATCGGTTTTGACCGCTTGTATCCGCCTGTTTCTGTAGCCCTCCCCGGCGAGGGTTGAAATGGGTGTCAAACAGATTAAGACCCACAACGATATCCTCCCAATCCATTTTCCCATCAATTCACCCCTCCTTTCGATCTCTTCAGGGAAATCTCATCTTCCTCATAGGATCCTTACGCATCCATCCAACTTAAAGTTCGTTTATACCTCCCTCTGTTTTCGGCCTTCATGATATATGATGCGAAATTTAAGGGGAGGTTAGGTCAATTCTTTATCAACCTCAGGGGATAGTAGTAGTGGTGTGTAGTGACTATAAATGACTTTCCTCCCGCATTTCCCTCAACATCTTCAGCGCCTCGTCTCTGATGATGCCGTCTGATTCGGGCTTAAGCATCAAAGTGCCGTAATATTTATAGGCCATATCCACCTCATATCCCCCTTCGGGGTAGGCGTCGGCCGTGGGGACATATCCGATGCATCCGTTCGTGTAGGCGAAGACCATCGTCATCTCATACGGCGATCGGCGTTTCAGGTCGATCTGATAATCCACGAAGACCTCGCCGGCCATCCCCAGGATCACGGCTCTCTCCGTTATCCTTATCGCTTGGATCTCGAACCCCTTGGTGAGACCGGTCTTTCCGGATGAGGCCAGTTTATCCATATCCTCGGCCCATCCCAGCATTCCCTCATGCAGGTATATCTGTCCCCTGTGTTCACCTCGTCTTTTGGCCTCCTCGAGCCTTTCTCTGTATTCGATCACCAGCCTGCTCGTCTCCTCGGGAGGGAGGGGATCTTGAAGTGGAAGCTCGACCTTTCGGGATATGGCCTTCAATCTGACATCATCATCCGAGCATCCTATCGACTCGGCGACGCCTATCGTGTGGCCGCCGAGGATGGTACCGAGCCTGCGGGCATCCTCGAACGTCCTTCCCACCGGGTTGGAGTTGACATCGCCGCAGCACCCCTGGGCGAACATAGCGACGCAACCCTCGATCCGCTCGACCAGTCTCATGGCGTATCCCGGATAATCGGCCGAGACCAGGAGGTTCTTCCCTCCGAGCACCACCGGGTGGGCGGCATGTGAAAAGAGCACGGCCATCGGTCTGCCGCTCTCGTCATCCACGCGCATCACATCCACGTAGGGCGCCACGGGTCCTGAAGGGTTCTGACCGATAGCCATGGCGCCCGTTTTGAGCCTCTGTCGGCGGTTGATCCCTATCTGCACCTGACCGGTTCCGAAACCCACCTTCGCCGGTCTGACCGAGTCAAAGGCCATCTTCACCGCTCCGATCAGCTTCCTGGTCAGCTCCTCGACGTATACCTCGTCCCTCTTGCCCAGTCCCCTCAGGGATATCGTTGCCGGGCCGGAGTGGGTGTGAGACGTCGAGAGCATCAGGCAGCGTGAGGGCACCCCGAGTTTGTCCTCCACCTCCTCTCTGACCCTCTCGACGATGTCGGAATCCAGCCCCAGAAGGTCCATGGTGAGTATCCCGATCTTCTCGGTCCCATCATCCATCACCAGGCACTTAGCGTAAAGGTCATCATGGATTCCGATCGCCGGCGACGGTCGGCCGGCGAAACCCGTCAGGTCGATCCCCACGGGCGGGGTTATGTTCACAGCCGATACACCTGCATATAGCTTCGCCACCCTCGCACCTCCGTTTAATTCTCAGGCCCTACCGTTTTTCCCTCAGCGTTCCAGGCGGAGATCAGGGCGGAACGAGCGTCACACCTGATCCTCCTGGATTCGCCGGGTGTGAGGATCAGATAGTTGTCCTCAAGATGGGAGTCCATCGGATCGGTCTCGATCCAGACGAACATCGCACAGGCAGGCCCCTCGTTGAAGATCTCCAGATAACCCCTCTCCCTCTCCACGGACAACGAACAGCTAGGTGCGTGAAACAGGGGTGAGAATATCGGCTCATGGGCGGCCGAAAAGAGATAGCAGTTCTCGGAGAGCATCTCATCGCCCTCCACGAGCTTCAGTTGGAGGATGAAGAGGTGTTTGAACCCCACCGGTATGTCCATCTCGACGTGTGAAAGCCTAGAGCTGCCGTTTTCCGGCAGATCGACGTCCCTGAACTCCCTGTGAAAGATCTCGCCGTCCAGGTCACATATGACCGTCTCCAGCCTACACGTTCGTGCCGTTGTGGAGTTGGAAACCCATATCTCGGCCCGGAACTTCTCCCTGCCGTGCCATGAGAGTGAGGGATAGAGCGCGCTGACGTGAACCGGCTCGTAGGCCTTCCTGACCCACCAGTATGCCGGTTTGACCCTGCCGAAGAAATCAACGCAGTTGGTGCAGGAGGTGTTGGGATATGCCTCGTTGAATTGCCACGGGATCGTCCCTGAACACCGCCATTTCCTCCGCCTGTTGGCCTCTATACCATATCTAAGCCCCTCAGCCTGGATGAACTGACTCGCCCGGATGAATTCGCCCAGGCATTTGGGCTCGCCGAAGAGCGAGCAGATCATATCCCAGTTTATCCACCACGACCCGTGATGGGTCCATATACGGTTTGTAGGTTTCGGCGGCCAGAGCTCATCCTCTGAGGCTATCTCCAGCATCGTCTCCACGTTCGCCGCTCCTTCGACCCCGAACTCGCTATGCAGGAGCGGGTCTATCGAGTTGAAGAACTCGTAATGTCGCTCGGGACCTAGATACCTCCAGTGGCCGTGAACGTCGTGCATCTGGCCTTTTTGGGACGGATCGGCGCTGAAGGTAGGCCCGCTGGGCGAGGTGGGAAAGAAGATCCTATCGGGGTCCAGATCCTCCACCGCCCTTTTTAAAATAGCGATGGCAGGGTGATCGCAGCTCAAGGGCCTATAGTCGGAGTCCGTAAGCTCGTTGCCGCCACACCATATGACCAGCGATGGGTGATTTCTCCTAAGCGGTATGATCTCCCTCGCCTGGGCGTCTATGTAATTCAGATAACCCTCATCCTTAGAGGGCTCGTTATCGATGCCTGAGGAAGATTGGATGAACTCCTGCCAGATCATTATACCCATCTCATCGCATAGCTCGTAGAAGTGCTCGCTCTCGATCAACCCACCGCCCCACACCCTCAGCAGATTGACGTTGGCTTCTTTTGCGAGGCGAAGCAATCTTTCATATCTAGCTCTCGTCATATTGCCGTAGAGATGATCGAGCGGCGTCCAGTTCCATCCCTTTATGAACACCCTACGGCCGTTGACCTCCAAAGTGTAAGGTAGGGCGTCGGGCGGAGCGCCCTCGTTGGGAACCCCCTTGATCTGGCGTATCCCGAACCTCACGTCCCTTCTATCGATTTCCTCGCCATCCCGCTCGATTTTCACCCTTGCCCTATACATCGCCTGCCCGCCGTATCCGTTTGGATACCACAGTTTGGGGTTTTCCAGCCTGAGATAGATCATATGGGTTTCTCTCCCGCGGGATACGGGTATCTCCCCTCTCGATTCGGAGACGACCTCCTCGTCGTCCAGTATCTCGACGCTCAACGTGAGGAGGGATCTGGCGGACGATTCGATCTCGGCGCATATGGCGAGATAGGCCGTTCCGGATGAGAGATGGCTTCTGATCCAGACATCCCGGATGAGGTATCCGCCGTGAAAGATCAGACGAACGCCCTGCCAGATGCCGATCGGGACAAGTCTTGTGCACCAGTCCCATCCGTAGGCGAACCTCGGCTTCCACGTGCGCACCTGGCTCGTCCGACCTATCTGCCATTGCTCATCGGGCGCCTTATGGACGAGGACCCAGAGCCTGTTGATCTCGCCGTAATTAAGGTGCTGTGAGACGTCGAACTCGAAGGGCGTAAACGTCCCCTCGTGTCCCCCGAGATGGTAACCGTTGAGGTAGACCTCACATGAGTAATCCACGCCGTCGAATCGGAGCACGGCCCTCTGGCCCTTCAGATCTTCGGGCACCACGAACTCCTTGAGATAGATCCAGTCCCTGTTCCACGTCCACTCGCATAGGTAACTGTTGAGTTTCCTGTAGGGATTCGGCATGAGCCCCGCCTCAAGGAGCGCGGACTGCACATCGCCCGGCACCTCAGCCAATATCCACTCGCCATCGATGGGAGGTTCCCACGTCGATAAATCCGGCGTCCTCTCCCAGATCCTACGCCATTCGGCCTCGTGCGGTATTAGACCAAGCAGCCGCCAGTCTCTTCCGTTAAGCGGAATCTCCCTCCTCATAATCGATCACCTCTTTCAATCCTGAGAGGCGAGACGCACCATAAGCCTGCCTTCAGCGATGAATTCTGAGACGCTTCTATCTGAGTAAGCCCGGATGGCCACATAACAGCTATCGCACTCGTTCCCACGAGCGAACTCCCTTATCTTATCGAAGGAATCGAAGATCAGATGCGGCAGCATCGAACATGGGTTCATCGTGCCGTCAGGCCTGATAACGAGAAACCTTCTCCCCGCGCCGCAGTTCGGAATGCCTCCCTCCCTGAAATATCGGACCGTCCTTCTCAGCATGGAGGGGGTATTGAGTATCCTATACCCATCGAGCTGCATCCGTATAAGCCTCTCCATCAGACCCTCAAGCTGCCTCGATTCCTCCTCCGAAAGTGTCAGCGACTCGTCTCCTGTCCTCAAGGTGGTATATGCGCTGTATGAGATCCCGACCCCCCACTCCTGTGCTTTGAGGGCGATATCGCAGATGTAAGGGAAGTTCTCCCTTGTTATGGCGGTGTTCAGCGCTATATCACATCCCCCATATCTTCCGGCCAGATAGGGAACGATCTGCGAGAGATGATCGAACAGGCCGGGGAGCCTTCTGAAGGAATCGTGTCTTTTGTCGGGGAAATCAAGGGATATGGAGATCCTATCCACTCCGGCCTTCTTGAGCCTCAGATATCTCTCCTCATCCAACAGCGATCCGTTTGTGACGAGTATGATATAGGGAAGATCACCACCGCCTTTCAAAGCGCTGATGACATCGCAGATGTCCTTCCTCACGAGCGGCTCGCCGCCTGAGATCTGAACGACGGGGGGTGATCTCAGCTCTTTTAGCCTCTCGACGTATTCCTCCGGTCCCGCCCTCTCCTCGTTCGGTTTCATCCCGCCTTTATCGCAGTGTCGACAGTTGGCGGTACAGGAGTGCGTCACCTCAATGGAGACACAGACCGGGTATCCCCTGTAATAGTTCCGGATCCCTTTGACGGATATCTTAATCCAGGTCGGTATCATTTTCATCCCCCCAAGTTTTTGATTTCATTTTATCACCGGTTGAGGGGAAAGTCAACGATACCCGACTTGTCCCCAGGGGTTTTCAATGATTTAAAACTGCCGAGACGGGGAGAACGGAGAGATTAACTTTTTGTATTCGCTCTTATTCCCATTGAGTGTAGTATGGCTAATTGTCCGCCGTCCACAGCTCAACCGTCATTTGTTGTCGTTAAGTCATTCGGCTTCGCCGTCATTTAAATGACGACAAATGACAATAAGTGACTATTTCGAAGCGTTGAAAAGCCCTTACCTCCTGATCTACCCCCAGTTTTATCACCCCTTTTCAATAGCTCAGAGGAGATAAGGAGAAATAAGGCTCCAAACGAAACTCCTTCCAAGAATCCCTCACC
>JAGGXZ010000043.1 GCA_021162805.1 Candidatus Poribacteria bacterium | reverse complement strand
CGGGGCAAAGGGGCGCTTTTCGTGGTGGTGAAAAAGTAGGGACGAGGCATTCAAGAAGAATGCCTCGCCCTTACTTGATTTCCCCCTTGGTTTATGCTAAACTAAGTCCAGTTAGATATTTTAACCAAAGGATCTAACTCGGGTTGACCGATGGTTAGGCGTGACAGCTGAATTGATGGTGACAACGAGAAGGGATTTCTGATATAGTTCGAGGCCGATTCCCCTTTCCGTTTTCATCTTTTAAAAGCGAAAAATATGATCTTGGGAGGCGAGATATGATCGATGAGATCATAGGGGTGAGTGAGGCGATAAGGGAAACGCGTGATATGGTAAGGAAGATGGCAGGATCCGATATCGACGTTCTGATCCTCGGAGAGACCGGCGTCGGTAAAGAGCTCGTGGCAAAGACCATCCACAGGATGAGCAGAAGGTCGGCGAAACCGTTTATCCCGATAGACTGCGGCCTTCTACCCAAAACCCTAGCGGAGGAGGAGCTGTTCGGACACGTTAAGGGTTCCTTCACAGGCGCTATCTCCACAAAGGAAGGTCTGGTTCAAACCGCGGACGGAGGGATATGCTTTTTCGACGAGATAGGGGAGCTCAGCCGGAGCTCAGCCTGGAACTTCAGGTGAAGCTCCTGCGGTTTCTTGAGGAGAGAAGCGTGAGGAAAGTGGGATCGAGGAGCTATGAGAGGATCGACGTGAGGGTGATAGCGAGCACAAACAGGGATATCGATGAGATGGTCAGGAGGGGGGAGTTCAGAGAAGACCTCTACTACAGGCTCAGAAAGGCCGTTATCGCAATTCCACCTTTGAGAGAGAGAAAAGAGGATATACCCGTGCTTGTGAGGCATTTCATGAAGGAGCTCAACTGCCCGAAACTCATCACACCCGACGTCATGGCCGCCTTCATGGAATACGACTGGCCGGGGAACGTCAGGGAGCTCAAAAACTGCCTGGAAAGCGCCGTCATCCTCTCTGAGGGGGAGACGATAACCCTTGAGAGCATCCCCGAGAATATCTCAGGGGATTTCCACCTCACAGGGAGAAGATCCGAGAATAGAAAGGTATCCCTCAAGTTCTTTTTGAACGAATATGAGAGGCTTTTGATTGAAAGCGCCCTGAGAAAAGCGGAGGAGAGTAAAAGCAAGGCGGCAAAACTCCTCGGCATAAGCAGACAAAGCCTGCTCTATAAGGTCAAAAAGCTCTCCCCAGAAAGGACGGCACCCTGAGCCGATCGGTCAAAAAATTTTTACGCGGATCCCCGCAAACCCCTGTAAAATCGGGATTTTACGGAAAACCCGCATGAACTCTGAGTTCTCCCGATTTCGGGTCAAAAAATTTTTACGCCTTTCCCTCCAAACCCCCGTAATTCCTGACTTTCCGGATCTGGCACACTTCATGCCATATAGATTATCGGAAACTCGAGGAGGAATCTTGAGGTGAAAATTCTCATCGTCAACCACAACTCCGAGATAGCGGCCGATGTGGTGGAAAAGCTCGTCGATGAGGGGTTCAGCGTCGAGATCATACTGTTTTTCAGACCGGCCCTGAAAAGGATGGCCTCGGGGGATATCGACGTCTCAGTCCTGAGCCTCGACCTTCCAGACGTCTCCGGAGCAGAGGCTGTGAGGATGGCCAAGGAGATAGCCCCTTATACCCCGATAATCGCTCTCGTCAAGGAGACATCGCCGGAGCTTGAGAGAGAGGTAAGGACGATCGGGGTCCTCTACTACTACGTTCTTCCGCTTGAAAAGCCGAGCACGCTCTACAGGGTTATAAAAATAGCTTTAAGGGCGAGGCGCAAATATCTCAGGGAGAAAAGCTTCGCTCTATCAGAGCTTTACTGAAAATAATGATTCGGAAATCCTGAAAGGCGTTCCCTTTCATACGGCGGTAGCCTGTCCGGATGAAGATGAAACGGTGGTTCGTTGTCTATACGAAACCGAAAAAGGAGTGGTGGGCGGAGGATAACATAAATCGGATGGGGTTCGAGACCTTCCTCCCGCGATACGAAAGGATGGGGATGGAGAGACCCCTGTTCCCCCGTTACCTTTTCGTCCGATTCGATCCGGAAGGTGACCCTTCATGGCCCTCTATCCGCTATGCCCGCGGGGTAGTTCGGATCGTGAGCTTCCATGAAAACGGGAGGCCAACCCCCGTTCCTCAAAGGGTGATCGAGGAGATAAAAGGCCGTCAGGACGAGAGAGGTCTGGTGCGTCTGGGGAAACTCCCCTCCGAACCAAAGGAAGGCGACCCGGTCAGGATCATCGACGGCCCGCTCAGAGGACTCGAGGGGATCTTTCTCGAAGATCTCAAGGACGGCGAGAGGGTGATCATCCTGCTCTCCCTTATGGGCAGACAGGTTAAGGTCACCTTGGAGGGAGAACTTCTGGATTCCAGGTGAGATCAAATGCCTCAGACAAACCCACAGACAACAGACCTGAGGGAATACATAAGGATAATCCTGGTTCGTAGATGGGTCATCATCTTCGCCCTCCTCTCAGTGCTTGCCTCAACCCTCTTCTGGCTCCGCAGAGCCACCCCCGTCTACGAGGCTAAAGCCATACTGATGCGGGAGGTAACCCCAAGCCCTGCCCTCTCGCTGCTGGAGCTATCATCGCCGACCACCCCCTCACCCACATCCATCGAAAACCAGAGGCTCATGATAACAAGCAGGCTGGTCCTCGATAGCGTCATCGAAAAGCTGAAAAGCTGTGGAATTCAAACTGATCTGAAAGAGCTGAGAAAGGACATCATCGTCACAGCACACCTCCTGAAGGGATTTTCCTGTATTATCCCTTTTATGCGCTGTGACTTTCAACCTCTACCTCATCTCCAAAACTGTCAGGTAGCTAGATTTGTCGTCATTGATAGTCATTTGTAGTCATTAATGACGGCGAAGCCGATTGGAAAACGTTAAAACGTTGAACGTTGGAACGTTAAACGTTCTAATGACGGCGAAGCCAAATGACTTAATGACTACATCTGCAGTCCGTAGTCTCATACTTGACTTCCCCCTCACCTTATTGATAAAATCACGGGTGGATCAATCCTGTTATTTAGGAAGAATAGAGGGTCATGTGGTGGGTGCTGCTATGACTGACGCGACGGGGGGTATGCGATGAGGGTACCGCTGGCAACGGAAGTGAAAAGGCTGGTCATAGAGCGACTGCCGGATTGGATCGAGGAACACCCAGAACTGCGCCGACGGCTGAGGGAGGCGATAGGGGAGATCCCCCGTCAGCCCTCCAGAAAGATGACTTACGAGGAGTTCCTGAAATGGGCCGACGAGGACACACTGGCCGAGTGGGTGAATGGGGAAGTGGTGACGTACACTCCTGCCTCGGACCGACATCAAGACCTGGTACGGTTCTTGACATCCGTGCTGGGTATTTACGTAGAGGCATATGGCCTGGGCGTGATTCGTCCTGCGCCGTTTCAGATGAAGTTGGAGCATGGACGGGAACCAGACCTGCTCTTTGTGGCCCGGGAGCATCTGGAGCGGTTGAAGGAGACACACTTGGATGGCCCGGCCGACTTGGTAGTGGAGATCGTCTCCCCGGAGAGCGCAGGGCGAGACCGGGGGGAAAAGTTCTATGAGTACGAGCGGGCTGGCATCCCAGAGTATTGGCTGATTGATCCCCAAACGAAGAGGGCAGAGTTCTATCAACTAACGGCGACAGGTCAATATCAGCTTGTGCCGCCTGATGCAGAGGGGATCTATCGTTCAGTGGTGCTGCCCAACTTCAGGTTGCGCGTGAAATGGCTGTGGCAGGAGCCTCTGCCACCGGTGCTGGATGTATTGCGCGAGTTGGGTCTGATTTGAGGGCTCCCAAGCGTAGATGCTTCATTAGGACCATGGGTCACGTAATCCGTGGTCATGCAGTCATACAGGCTTTACGAAATTGGTTGGATGGAAGACGAAGGACGGAGGACAGGAAACGGGAAACCCGGTCCCCGGTCCTGACAACTACATCTGGGCTCTCCGCGACGTCTCCTTCGAGGTCAAACGGGGCGAAGTCGTGGGCATCATTGGCCGCAACGGCGCCGGCAAGACCACGCTACTCACGATCATGTCTTAGGCAAAAGATGCCCAAAGCATGAGCATATATAACACAGATGTGGAGAAGGTTCCGGAGGAGATGGAGTTTATCCGATTATCCGGCACGCAGATGCGAAATCACCTCATGGAGGGGGAGAGGCTCCCGGGATGGCTCGTCAGGCCTGAGGTGGCGGAGATCCTGGCGAGGTCGTATCGTCCTCGTCATGAACAGGGTTTCTGTGTCTGGTTCACCGGGCTGCCCTGTTCGGGCAAATCCACAATTGCGGAGATTCTCGTGGAGCGGCTTATGGAATACGGCCGCCAGGTGACCCTGCTGGATGGGGAATAAGAGCGATCCTGTTATGGGGTGAATTAAGGTGAAGACCTTTACGGTGAGGGAGTTTCACGACTTCATAAGGATCCTAGAGGAGAATCCCGAATGGAAGGCGGAGCTGCGCCGTGTGGTGCTGACAGATGAGCTTCTGAAGCTTCCGGAGATAGTTCGGGAGCTGGTGGAAGCACAACGCAGAACAGAGGAGAGGCTGAATACCCTGACGGCCCGCGTGGACGCCCTGGCAGAGGCACAGCGCAGAACAGAGGAGAGGCTGAATACCCTGACGGCCCGCGTGGACGCCCTGGCAGAGGCGCAGCGCAGAACAGAGGAGAGGCTGAATACCCTGACGGCCCGTGTGGACGCCCTGGCAGAGGCGCAGCGCAGAACAGAGGAGAGGTTGAATGCCCTGACGGCCCGCGTGGACGCCCTGGCAGAGGCGCAGCGCAGAACTGAAGAGAGGCTGAATACCCTGACGGCCCGCGTGGACGCCCTGGCAGAGGCGCAGCGCAGAACAGAGGAGAGGCTGAATGCCCTGACGGCCCGTGTGGACGCCCTGGCAGAGGCGCAGCGCAGAACAGAGGAGAGGTTGAATGCCCTGACGGCCCGTGTGGACGCTCTAGCTGAAGCCCAGAGGAAAACTGAGGAGACTCTCCGCTCCCTGGCAATAGACGTCGCCGAGCTCAAAGGTGATGCGCTGGAAAGACGATACAGGGAAAGACCCTTCGCCTACTTCGGACGCCTCATAAGACGAGCACATACCCTCTCCTCCGACGAGCTTGTGGACCTGATCGACAGAGGGATGAATGAGGGAGTCCTATCCAGAGAGGAGGCCGAGGAGATAGCCTTGACGGATGCGGTTGTGAGAGGAAGACTGTGGGAGGACAGAACGGAGGTGTATCTGGTCGTGGAGGTCTCCTGGGGCGTGGGAAGGTATGATGTTGAGAGGGCATTGAGGAGGGCGGAGATCCTGGGAAAGCTCGGTCTTCGGGCTATTCCGGTTGTGGCGGGCAAGGGGATCATGGAAGACGCAGCCAGGTTGGCCTCCCAGAGAGGGGTGCGTCAGGTGATAGACGGACGTGTGGTGGGTTAGGCGATTTGGTGAATCGGGGTGTCAGGTGTTGGGTTTTAGGCATCACCATGTGGTATAATAAATCACGATATTAAATCAACCTCTGATGGAGGAATCGGTAGTGATGACCTTAGCCCTTGATTTGAAAACATGTGCTTACCTGCTTGATGTTGAGGAGCTACGCGAGTGGTCGCCTTCGGCTCGCTTGCCCACCGTGCCTGGTTTAGCTCGTGGTCAGATATAGACCTGGCTGCCTGGGGAATCCCGCCCGATCAATTCTACCGGGCAGTGGCCGCCGTCACCGGTATCAACTCTGAATTCGAGGTGGACCTGGTGGATCTGGAAGGTTGTCGGCCGGCGGTGCGTCAATTCATCGAACGCGAGGGCATTGCTTAAGCTGGGGGAGCGGATCCGTAGCGAACTCGCTGAACTGGACCGATTGGTCGAATGTGCGCAGGAAGGATGGCGCCGGGCACAGCGGTCAGGTGATGACTTTTACCTGGACAGCGTGGCGTTGAGCCTACATGGCTTCTACGCAGGGTTGGAGCGGCTCTTCGAATTGATTGCCACCATCGTTGATGGCACCATGCCCCGAGGCGCGAACTGGTCAAACGTGGCGAAGTCGTGGGCATCATTAGAGCCGGAGCGGATCGTCCTCTTCGGCTCACGGGCACGAGGAGATGCGGACGAGCATAGCGATTATGACTTGGTGGTCATCAAGCGCACCGACCGCCCTTTCTTGGAAAGATTGCGTGATATGGTGCCCTATCTTGTGAAGTTGGCTCATGCGATGGATATTCTGGTGTATACGCCCGAGGAGTTTGACCGCATGGGCGAAACCGGCCTCGCCTGGGCGATTAAGCGGGAGGGGGTGACGCTGTATGAACGCTCGCCGAGTTGAAGCGCGCCGCTGGCTCCAGCAGGCCCACGCGGACCTTGAGGTAGTGCGCACGTTACGATCGGCGGGGCACCACCCACAGCCTGCTTCTACAGTCAAGCAAGCGCCCTGCGCGAGGCGTATCGGAAGCTCACAGAAGTTTCTCCTTCTTCACCCCTCCAAGCTGGGTCGGGACGTGGATGACCGTCACCGTATCCAGGTTCAGCCCCTCCTCGATGGCCGGGCCGAGCTTATCCGGATCATCTATGTAGACCCCTCTGGCTCCGAGCGCCTGTGCGACCTTATCGAACCTTATCTCGCCTAAGAGACAGGCGGCCCTTCTGTCAGTGGGCTGTCCGTCGGCGACTATACCCCACGCGTTATCGCAGGCCACGACGGCCACATACGGGGTGTTGAACCTGAGCGCCGTCTCTATATCCGCCAGCGTGAACCCCGCGGCACCGTCCCCGCTCAAAAGCAGCACCGGATGATCGGGCCTCGCCATCTTGGCTGCCACCGCTCCGGGGATGCCCCATCCGACCACCCCGCTTATGCCGCAGGTGAGCCAGTGCTCAGGGTGTCTATCGAAAAGGAAGGCATGTGCCCATCTGCCGATGTTGCCGCCGTCGAGAAGGAACGTGACCTCCTGATCCAGAAACCTCTTCAGCTCCCTGCATATCCGGATCGAAGGCAACGGCACAACCTTCTCCCATCCCCGATCCTTCCACTCCTCCATAAGGCTCAGATGTTCGCCTCTGACCTCCTCCAGCCACTCCTCGTTACTCCATTCGATCCCCTTTGCCTCCTCGATCATCGCCCTCAGCACCGACTTTGGGTCTCCCTGTATGCCCACATCCGGCAGCGTAACCCTTCGCAGCTCCGTCCCGTCCAGCTCCACCCTGATGAGCCTATAATCCTCGGGACAGACGGGCGGTCCGCCGTAGGAGAGCCTGTAGTCGAATCTGGCTCCCACCGCCAGGATCACATCGGCCTTGCGGAGCATCCCCAGCCCGCCGATATGTTCCAGGTTGGTTACGCCCACATATTGCGGGATGGCCGAGTTTATGCATCCTCTATCCCACAGGTGTGATAGAACGGGTATGTTCGTGAGCTTTGCGAACTCCACCACCTCCTCGCCCGCGTCGGCATAAAAGGCGCCGCTGCCGACGATCATGAAGGGCCTTTTGGCCGATGCCAGAAGCTTCACCGCATCCCTTATGAGATCCGGATCGCCCTGACAGAACTGCCTCACCTCAGCCTTGAAGGGAGGGCGGGACCTGGGAAGTTTCCCCTCATCCACCTCCGCCGCCAGCACGTCGACGGGCACCGTGAGGTGTACCGGGCCGGGACGGTTTCCTATGGCATGTGCGATCGCCGTGTTCAGGGTCGGCTCCAGCGCGTTGACGTGTGAGATAAGGGCGGAGTATTTGGTGATCGGCGAGACGATAGCGGCCTGATCCAACTCCTGGAAGTGATCCGCGCCGCGGGTTGAAAGCGGGCTACAGCCGCTTATGAGCATCATCGGGCCGCCGTCCCAGAAGGAGTTCGCCACTCCTGTCACGGCGTTGGTGTGGCCCGGCCCGCTGCTGACGGCCACCACGCCGAGTTTCCTGGTCATCCTGCTCCATACATCGGCCATATACGCGGCCGCCTGCTCGTTACGGACGTCGATCAGTTTCACCCCGAGGTCCAGACACGCCTCATAAAACGGATTTAACCCATTGCCGCAGAGGGTGAAGACATGTTCCACCCCCATCTCCTTCAATCTCTTAACCAGAAGCTGAGCTCCGTTCATATCCATACCTCCTGACCTTATATGCGTTATATTCCCTCATCTCAATTCCTTCAGCATAGG
>JAGGXZ010000042.1 GCA_021162805.1 Candidatus Poribacteria bacterium | reverse complement strand
TTCCTGCTTCCTGTCTCCTATCGGTGATACTGCTACACTCAAAGGGAATTTGAGCGACCGGGATATGTTGGGTTCTTCCGGTTCCTGGGGAACTTCAAAGATCTGAACTGTTTTGGCAAGGGGGAGGAAATCCCGGAGGCAGGTTTAGATCCAAGGATAGCCTCTGCTGCTAAGAAAGGGGCATATGCTTAGATCTTTATCTCTCCTGTGATGGGGGATGGTTGAAATTTCCACTTGACGAGGGGGGGGATGATATATGCTACACTTATAGGGAATATGAGCGTTGCTGATTATGCCCTGAAGGAATTCAAAGTAAGGAGGGAGTAAGATGCGTAGATTTAAATTTCTCCTCGTTTTAGCGCTGGGGATGCTGGTAGTATCCCAGTCGGAGGCTTCCAAATGGATAGCTTTCGATCCCGCCGTGAGTTCCCCTAGACAACCGGTCATCAACGTGTTAAAATCGGATGACACACAAGCTGTGCTGGAGATCAGCATCTTCGGCATGCTTGTGGAAGAAATTAATGTGAACGGTAAGCTGTATCAGCGGCTGAGAGTTCCAGAGTACGCTACTACTGTAGAACCAGGAAAACCGGAGTTGCCAGCCATCAGCAAGTTTGTGATGATACCATGGGATAAAAACCCGTCCCTGAAAGTAGTTGAGGCGAAATTCGCCACTTTGAGGGGCAAGTGGAACATCTATCCGTATCAGCTCAGATTTGATGCGCCAGAAGAAGGAGATCAGTTTCAGATCGATGTTGCTTTTTATTCGCAGAACCGGTTATATCCCGATGTGGTAGCGGGGATTTCCCCTCCTGGGATATGGCGTGATGTAAGGATAGTGCATCTAACGGTTTATCCGATCCGATATAATCCTGCTGTTAAGCAGTTGGATTTCTGCAGGCGAGTAGTAGTTCAAGTGGATTTCTTACCTGGTCCACTCAGCGCTGACGTCAGGGAAGCGCTCAGGAGAAAGGCGATAGTGACGCCGGAGAGGGAGGAGATATACAGAGGGATAATCAACTATGACAGGCGATATCTGATACCAGGAGCGGTGGTAGGGTGGAGTGATCCGATTTGCCAGATAATAGTGCCTGATGAGCTTTATGATCGTGATGATCCCAACAACCCGATAAACAGGTTGGCGAACTACTGGAGAGGGCAAGGTTACACCATATGGATAGCTACATTGTCCCAGGTAGGTGGAAGCTCTCCCGGTCAGATCAGGAGCTTCATCCGGAGCAGGTATTTCAACTATGGGATAGAGTACGTGCTTTTGGCTGCTGATTCCAACTATATTCCACCGTATACAACCTCAGGAGAAAGCCCAGGTGATCATTACTATGCCGCTCTAGGTAGCATACCTGATTACTATCGGGATGTGAAGATAGGCAGGTTATCAGCTCACGATCTCGATGAACTAACAGTTCTCGTCAATAAGACTCTAGATTATATTCAAGATTCAGAGTCGGGGGACTGGCCTAAAAGAAGTTTGCTTGTTGCTTCCGACGATGATCCCGTCTATGAGGAAGGGAAGGAAAATATAAGAAACGATCAATGGTATTACCAACCTATATTTGATACTGCATATGGTAGCGATGGAGCGACTAATAATAACATTATAAATGCTATCAATAATGGCAGAGGTGTAGTAAACTACAGAGGACATGGTGGTCCCGAAGCGTGGGATACGTGGAGTGGAAATATAAGCTTCACCACTGATAATGTAGACAGCTTAACCAATGAGAACAAATATTGCGCTATATTCAGCATCTGTTGTAGAACAGGAGAATTCGATTGGGATTGGGATTGCTTAGCAGAAGCTTTCTGTAAGAAATCCAACGGTGGAGCTGTAGGTGTGGTAGCGGCATTTGGTAAGACTAATCCGCTGCCTAACAATTACTTCGATGAATGGCTATACGTATACACATATGGTGCTCCCCATTGTAATATAGGCTCAGCGCTTGATGCTGCGATCTTCTGGACGTTGGAAGAGTACATGGGAGATATCTATAAATCACCGACGCGCTACACATGGTTTGGCGATCCGCTTTTAGATCTTCATGTAACCCCAATATATAAAGCTCCTAGTTTAGCAGGACTCGACTTGAACTCAAAGAAGTCAGCTGAATTGAAGAAAACTATGCTCCTTCAGAATTTCCCCAATAAAGCTAATCCTGAGACATGGATCCCCTATGTGCTTGCAAAGCCTACTGAAGTTACGATTGTAATCTATGATACCGCTGGTAAGCTTATCAGAAAATTGGAGCTTGGATATAAATCTGCAGGTGTATATGTAACCAGAGACAAGGCCGCGTATTGGGATGGTAGAAATGAGAGAGGAGAGAAAGTCGCTAGTGGTATATACTTCTACACTATGAGAGCGGGAGATTTCATATCAACCCGAAGGATGTTAATACTCAAATAGTGATTTCAAAACTGACCTGTGGGTCAGAGACCCCACAGGTCGATTATTTCACCGTGAGGAACATGAAAAAAATCGCATTTCTGCTTTGCATGATAATAATGATAGGCTGTGGTGAGAGGGAACCGAAACCTGTCTATCTGATAGATAATACCCCTTTTGGAGATCCAGGAGCGTTGGTGAAAGTCTGGTTCACGGGTGAGATCTCCTTAGTCACATTTGACGGCCAGCAAGCCTTCAAGATCTACTACGATGAGAGAAAAAACTGGTGGTGTGCGGAGTGGAAAATTCCCGAGGATGAAGAGGCTAGAACCTGGGATAATCGGAGGATCATCCTTATCAAGTGGGAAAATCCAAGAGGTGGAAAAGGATCTAGGGAAATCGTGCTTTATACTGGTTGTGGTACACCCCCCAAAGTGATAAAAACGGATCCTGTCAATGGGAGCAAAGTCAATGCCGAGGAAGTCAACAGGGATGGTATCATCGTGGTCTTCAGCGAGCCGATATCGCTCAAGATTAGCGAGGATGTTTTCGTCTTGAGGAATTCGTCCGGCAAGAGATTGAAGTGGAAGGTGTGGTGGTCTTCCGATAACAGCATAGCGATCCTGAAACCTAAAGAGGGTATGGAGCTTAAGCCCGGGGAGAAATATACGCTGACGATCAAGGATTACTTTGATCCGGCGGGCAATGAAGGCGTGGAGGTGAAGGTAGCCTTCACAACGAAACCAATCTAAAGTTTTATTCCACCGAAGCGGGAGAGGAAGGTATGTGAGCCAGGGGAACTCATGATTCATCTCGGCGCTGAAAAAGCCATTTGGATATGAGGTGTTCAACCTTGGCAACTCGCGAGCGGTGGAGTTGCTGGAGGTTGTGAGGTTGATGGTAAGTTGTAGGGGCTAGGCATTCTTCTTTGAATGCCTAGCCCTACTACAAATCTGCGATTCTCCTCCCCTGTTACCGGGATGGTTCATCTTGAGGACGCAAGGCCTTGCGCCCCCTATAACGGCGGAAATTGTCACCCTAATTGTGAACCATCTTCCTGTTACCGATAAATTTCTTATAGAAATTACGCAGCTTTTGAGAAGGCTTGATCCATAAGGGATTCTACCTTCTCAAGGTTGTCTCTTCCCCCATTTGATGAGGATTCAAATAAAGAGTTCCA
>JAGGXZ010000041.1 GCA_021162805.1 Candidatus Poribacteria bacterium | reverse complement strand
GGGTTTTTGATGTTCGACTCCGGCAATCTTCTTGATCCTATGGCGATGTGATATCCGTCTTTGAGGTGTGGGATCAGTTTATCCATCTCCTGGATGGGTGTGGACAGATCTGCGTCTGAGAAGAGGATGAATTGTCCTTTGGAAGCCAGGACGCCTTCTTTGATAGCGAAGCCTTTTCCCCTGTTTTGTGGTAGGTGTATGCATTTGAGGTTTTGATATTCTTTGCTGAGTTGTTTAAGGATCTGGGCTGTATTGTCATTACTTCCATCGTTGACGACGATGATCTCAGCGGGGATCTTATGGAGATTAAGGTATTGGATGATGGTGTAGATCGTCCTTTTTATCCTTCTTTCTTCGTTATAGGCAGGTATTATGATGGAGATAAACTGGGAAATTTCTCTCACCTACCCTTTAACTATGAGGATGAGAAATTATGGTCCCTGACATTATGAGACCAACTAATACTACGAGGGAAAGTAATTTGCTCCATCTCTGGTAGGGTAGCTCTTCATATTTGATCTCAATGTTCCCGTGTCCGTATAACAGCATGAGGTAGGGAGAGGCTATATAAACAGGGACTGATTTCCCGCTCACGTAGGCATGCCAGCTTGGGAAATAAGATATCTTCACCAATATCGGCACATCTTCCTCTGACCCAACGAAAAACTTAATGTAATCCCCCTTTTTCGATTTTTCCAGTATCTCAACCTTCTCACCACCCGCTCCTACGTTCTCCGGCAAAGGGTCCTCGGAGTAAACTAGAACTTTATCGATCTCCTCACTCACCCACCATCGCCTAACTTCATCTCTCCAATTCTTGCTAATGCGGCGAGGCCGGTAGTTTAGGACCTCTATCAGTTGGGATCGAGGGACCTCAAGCGGTCTAAAAGGAGGTAATGGTCTCGATGAAGGGGATATACCTTCCTGTTCCACCTTGATTGGCGATATTTTCAGGGGGGATTTCTCCGATAACTTTCCAGGCGAAAGGATATAGTTGATGTTGAAAAGCTGAAAGTACGTCAGGATATTGCGAGGGTTTGATGGAACGGAATACGGCGCCCAAGGTGGTTCCCTCGGATCCACTAACAGGGAAAGAGATGCCAAGAAGCTTGAGTTTAAGGCGGATTCCATGAATAAGCCCATACAGACATCATTTCCGGTGTTCATCGCTATAAGATGAGATAACGCCCTAGGCTGGCACCAAAGGTTCCCATATCCGACGGATGTGCAGAGGAGCCTACCGTTCAGCTTTGGAACCTTTATATTGAAATCCCTTGGACCGTGCACTGACAATATGAAGGGATTTCTAGGTCGAAATTGTCCTTTAGCGGTGGAAAGATTGAGACATGAAGCGACGGATGCGATAATGAGAACAATCACCATGTCTGTGTTTCTAAGAGCTATACTCCGACTTCGAACCCGCACAAACGCCCAGAAAAGGAAAAAGGCGAGATACAAGGCATATATCTGAAATCGGTGGACGTGAAAGGGGAAATTCGGGATATATCTGAGGTGGATGAATGTTAAAAGGGTGAAAATCGCCGGAACCATCGGGTTTATATATCGTTTCGATGAATCCCTTAAAAAGAGTAGATACAGTGAGAAGGCAAACAGCCCAAGCGTTAAGACGGGGGAACTTTTCTTCACAAGGATCGAGCCGGATAGATACCTACGGTTGAGGATGAAGGGTATCGTCCAGAAGGCTGTAAGGAGGATCGCAACCGAGATATGGGCCCCGGACAGCAGCAGATCTTTCTTAGATCGAACATAATTTGCCATGAAGCCCAGAAAGCAAATTCCAGCAGCAAGCCCAGCGTAAACATGTGCCAGTGTTGTCAAAGCCAAGAGAAGGGTGGGAACAACGTATTTCCTCTTTGAAAAGAGGCGAGGTATAGTCGCTATATAGGAGAAGAAAAACGGTATAGCGAGCATGTTTGCTACAAGTCCTAAGTCAATCGTCCCTCCTATGTTACCTCCCCAGTTCGAAGGTGAAAAGCGCATAATGAGCCATACCCATAAAAGCCACATCGCACGTGGTATAATCTCAAGACCATAACTTCTAGCGAGGAGATAGGCAACGATCAACGTTAGTATGGCGGAGAATGAGACAACCAACTTGAAAGCAGGCTTTATGCCTACTCCGAAGCTGAGAATCGTCACGAGATAATGAAACATGGGATGGTAGAACATTCCTTGGGGGAATCCCAAATAGAAGTAGGGATTCCAGCCTGAAAAATCGGGGAATAGATGCTCCTTCAGATGCTTTATGGCGGCGATGTGACCGATGGCATCATAAGCGTGGAGGTTGTTATAAAGAACATAAGGACGAAGTATCACACCTATAAGAACAATCTCTAAAACGACAAGGGTGAGCAAATCAATCCTGCCCAGAAGCTTAATGCCGTATTCTCTGATACGCTTTGTAAAAATCAAACCTCTCATCTGTGTGACACTCTTGACATATCCTTTCACTGAAGATACTTTCATATTTGTTCCTATCCGGATCGGATACGTGAAGAGAGCCGGGGCCATGGCACCCTTCACATCCCACGGATACCTCACCCTTCCTCTTCAGTTCTAACCCGGCTGAGAGATCCACACCTGTCGAATGACATCTCAGACAAACTCTTTCACTTCCTGATCCCTTCAGAGCTTCATACGATTTAGAGTGTTTCGACTCGTTCCAGATCGCAAATTCATACTGATGGCATTCTCGACATTTATCGGAGCCGACATATGCTGAAGCACCTTTATATATCCTCATTCCGACTCTGAACCGCCCCTCCGGAGTCAAGTTTTCTTCTGTTACGATCTGGCGGTAAAGCGAAATCAAGGAGGAAATAACGGGGGAATCAGGTAATCGTCTTGAAATCCGAATTCGACGAACTTCCACTTCAGCGAGTTTTTTTCTTAGAAACTCCAGGTCAACCACCGTTACTTGATTCGGATCGGTTCCCCCATCGATAAGGATAGGACCACCTAGCAAATCTTTGTTTTTCACCCGCGAGCTCAAACGTCCACTTGGATCGCTGTATATAACCATGCCGTAACCCTTTACCTTTTTGGAGAGCATCTTAGCCTCCTCAAAGCTTCCCTGAAAGAGGAGGACGATAAAGTCCGATTTGGGCCTTAGCTCCTTTAACGACGATATGAGCACATCGTCAGCAGGCAATACATCGACCTCCCCATGATAGATCTCGAGGTTCGGCAAGACCGCCTCAGATGTCAACCCCATCACCGCTATCTTCAACTCCTTTCCTGCTGCTTGAACTCTCTTAATGAGATATCCACGCAGCTTTTCTCCATTGATGGTTAAGTTCGTGCATATCACCGATTTAAGGGGCATGAGAGGGGCTGTGACGTTAACCCCATCGTATCCCATCAAGCTCATCACTCGGGAGATAATCTTCCTCCGAATCTGGGTATCCGGTCCAGGCGGAATGAAAATGCCGTTTCCCAGAAATAGGCTGAGTTCGGATCGATATCTCTCTATAGCGCTAGCTCGACGCGCCATCCCCTCAAAGCCAGGTGCGTCCCGAGGGAGAAGTTCACCTCCATCTATTCCCGTAACTAATATCAGTAGATCACAATGACTGAGAATCATCGGGTAGGATGAACATTATCTGCCACTATCTTTTCACTTTCGGTGATCATTCAGGCTGTCAAGTAGGCAGCGAGTTGGTCGACGGTAGCACCGGAGCGGAACTGCTTTTCGAGCCACACCAGGAGGTTGCGTCGATGCTAAGCCTGAAGATCTCGGCAGGCATCCTCCAACATGATCGGAGGATGACCGTGACACTCATCAGCCGGTAATGGTCATTTCCCGGCAGACCCTTGGCATCATCTACCGGGGTGCTGCCCCAATAGCGAGC
>JAGGXZ010000040.1 GCA_021162805.1 Candidatus Poribacteria bacterium | reverse complement strand
GTAGTATCTATGGCCAATTGTCCGCCGTCCACAGCTCAACCGTCATTAGAACGTTTAACGTTCCAACGTTCAACGTTTTAACGTTTTCCCAATCGGCTTCGCCGTCATTAATGACTACAAATGACGACAAATGACGACAAATGACAATAAATGACCTATAAGCGGCGGACGGTAGCTTTAAAAATCTCCGCTACACTCAGCGATGATATGAGCGAACAGACTTAATGGAACATCCCTGACATCCGTTTTAAAAACTTCATCTCCTCGCCGTCTAACTGCTCAAACATCCTTTTCTCACGCATATCGAAGGATCTCCGCGGTTTGCCTTCGGGTCTGTTCTTCTGATCGCCGTTATGGAAACACCATCCAGCCGCGCCTCCATCCTTCGCCCCTTTGAGATCCCTCAGAAAATCCTCGGCCTTCGGTTCCCACCGGTTCGGCCTGAAGCCCCGCCTGAACGGCTCCTGATAGTGCACCGGCACAACCCTTCCGATCTCCTTCATCAGCTTGATATATCCCCTCGTCCGGTCAGCCGTCTGAGAGGGCGATCTGCCGTTTCGCGGACGATGAGGCGAGATGAAGTCCACCTTCACCTCCAGCAGATACCTCCACAGATCATCCTCACCTATATCCCCGGCATGTGAGGCGGTTATCAGTCGATCGGGGTCGAGCTTTTTCGCCAGTTTCCTCAGTTCCACCAGCTCCTCGAACGGAACATATCGCTTGTCCCTGATGTTTCTCTCGTTCGCCATATCCAGATACCAGTTCCGATAGGGTTTGAGCTCCTCCAGAAGCGTCCGGACGGCACGGCTGAGGGATTCCAGGTTTTGAAGGCGCGGCGGCCCGGTGATCCCGTTTCCCCGTGAGAGGGTGACGTCAACCACCATCCCTCGCCGATCGCACTCCTCGATCAGCCATCGCAGCTTACCGAGATACGGCTCGCGGGGATTTCCATTGGGATCGACGGCCGAGACGTCGTTTCCGAAGGCCGACCAGGTTGCCCAGACTCGAATCCAGTTGAACCCATACCTTTGCATATCGTCCAGGTCCTTCAGTATGAACTCCTTCGACGCTCCCAGAGCTCCGTAGAAGCTGATTCCGAGGAGGAAGGTCGGTTCCCCGTTGATGGTGAACCGCGTTCCCTCAACCCCCAGCTTGGTCTCAGACATCGCCATACCTCCTATCATCAAAATCCAGGTGATCGCTACGAGCCACTTTGAGATGTCCTTCATCGAGATACCTCCAAGCGGATATTCAGACCGATTATACATCAGCTATAGGCTTCGGTCAAAGTCGGGATGTGATCGGAGTCAATGGTGTGAATCCCGTTCCGCTCGGTGAGGATATACCTCTCCATCTTGGGATTCCAGCGGTCAGTCTGATGTCCGAAATGCATCCCCGCCTCGATAAGCTGTTTCACCGTAATCTCAGTCATCGAGCATTACCCCCTTTACGGAAAGACGAAATCGGGAACACAGTCGTACCAGAGATAGAAGGTCTCGCCCTCAATTTCCATTTTCGGGCATTCCTTCAACCGTTCGATGTTTTTCCACCCTCTTCCGTTGTATCTTCTGAATAGGATATTCCATCCCTTATCATCTATGAAGGTCTCGACGGCTACCATTCTTTCCGTACTTTCTGGTTCGCTCACCCAGAGATACCTCAAACATTTAAATCTCTTAGGTCCAAAATCCAGAAGCACGACATCGGTTACCCTCTCAAGCAGAACTTCTCCTTCGGACTCAGCTCTTCTTTCGAATCCGGGGTAAAGCTTAAGTGGCAGCACATAATCTTTTTGCTCCTCAACGGCGGGTTTATCCTTCTCCCTCGTTATGCAATAGATGCCATCATCTCGGAAGGTATAGTAGCTTTGTCTTGAAAGCTCGAAGTTCCTTTCCCCGTCGAAGGAGTGGAACTCGAAACACTCCTCGCCATTTATGATTACCTTCCCCACGCATCTCGTCAGCACGACCTCCGTGAGTCTCCTCTCAGGATAGTCATAGAAATACCACTCGACTTCGTAACCCTCCTCGAAGACGCCGAAGAAGGATGGATCGCATCTCAGCTCGACCTCCATCCTCTCCCCCGGAAGCTCGATTATCCTGAAATCAGGCTCGTATATCTTTGACTTCTTCATCTCTCTCAACCTCCACGTTTGATCTCTCCCCTCCCCGTTCTGGTGACGCCAAAGGGGAATGAGGGGTAAATCCGCATTGTCTTTCTTTTCGAAGGGGTTTTAGAGATCCTCGCTGCAACGAACATCCTCCCAAGCCGTGTTTTATGCTCAAGGTCCCTGTAAAGCTCCATCCAGACCCTGCTCTCGAAATCCTCCGAGGTTTTCATCCTTTCAAACGACGAGCAGATTTCCAAGACCCCTTTGAAGGATTCGAGTCTCATTCGGCACCTCTTACAGAGTGTTAAATGTCCCTCAAGGCTTTCCCGTTCGTCCTCTGTAGGCTCGTTCATCAGGAGAGCTATGATCTCCTCATCTTTTAGACACCTCATCGGATTCCCTCCAATTTCCTCCTCAATCTTCTGCATGCCTCGGCCATTCTGGATTTCACCGTGCCCAGAGGACAGTCGAGAAGCTCCGCTATCTCCCTATATTTCAGTCCTCCATAGAGGCTGAGCACGAAGACGATCCTCAGCTTTTCGGGAAGCCCGTTTATCGCCTTTTCGACGGTCTGCATGAGCATCTTTCTCTCGAGTTCCTCAGAGGGCGAGGGTTGTTTGGAATGAATTTTTTCAACGGCTTCCATCTCCTCGTCCAGCGAAAGCATATCAGGTCTTCGTCGCTCCCTGTCGAGGTAGTTCAGACAGAGATTTCTGGCTATGGTGTAGAGGAAGACTGTGAACCTCGCCTTCGGACAATAACTTTCAGCGCTTTTGAACAGCCTGATGAAAACCTCCTGCGTTATATCCTCGGCCTCTTCCCTACGTCCTGTGAGGCGATAGCAGAAGTTGAGAACGGAATCCTTATGGCGTTTCATGAGTACGTTGAAAGCCTCAAGCTCACCGGATTTCAATCGAAGCATAAGCTCCTCATCGGAAAGAGTCTCCAGCATAATTAACCTCCATCCACCTATATAAACAGATCACCGGCGAAAAGGTTCGAAATAAAATCGCTCGCATTCCCCTTGAGTGCGTACCGATCAGCACCCTATCTCTTCTCATCGCTCATATTATCGTTAAGTGTAGCGGAGATCTGAGAGGTCAGAAATGCTTATTTCTCAGGGCGAAAAGGAACGAGGAACCAGGACGGAAAAACGTTACAACGTTAAACGTTGAACGTGCAACGGATTTCCCTTCTCCTCGTTCCTCCTCATGGATAACCGCTACACTCAAGGGAAATAAGAGCGCTTCTCATGATCAGAAGAGTTATCTACACTGTGATCTGATAGACGGGGGTGAATCAGATGTTGAAGGTTAGAAGATGTGTTAAGGGCAAGGCACGGAGGATCGAAGCATTATAGTGAACGGCTATCCGTCCCGCTGGCACTGTTCCTCTTTATGAGTTTGCATGAAGATATTTCTAACGGCGGAAACCGCTGAGGATTTCGGTCAGGCGATCTATCGGAATGCCCAATCGGGTGTTGCCATCCCTTCCCACCATCGTCTCGGCTTTAAGGATGGAGTTCAAGATAGCCTCCTCAACCGCCTCCACAGTCGCCCGGAACAGCGGGGAGATGCGCTCATCAGGGAGAGGAGACCGATCAGGTTGGGTTGAGAAGGCTATAACGAAGTCACCGCTTCCGTGAAACGCCATGGCTCCCACCCTGGCCAAGCCAAAGGTGGCCCTCTTCGCCACGCGCTTTAATCTTCTGGAGTCAAGGGGGGCATCTGTGGCGATGACGATCATTATAGAGCCTCCATCTGCGGGGCTCTCCCCCTCGATCGTCTCCGGTCTGAGCATCTTGCCCACATGCACGCCGCCCATGATGAGGTCGGGGGCGGAGCCGGTGTTCGTGACGACCAGAGCGCCCAGCGTGAAGCTTTCGCCCTCGATCTCCACCACCCTTGAGGCGGTCCCGATCCCCGCCTTCCACCCGAATCCGCTCATCCCTGTCCCCGCGCCGACGTTTCCCTCCTCGACCTCTCCTCCCCTAGCGCTGTCTATCGCCCGGAACAGGTGCTCAGGCGTTATGGATCTGGCGAGTATGTCGTTGAGGAAGCCGTCGTTGCACTCCCCCACGACTGGGTTAAACGATCTGACACCCGGATTGAGTTTTGAGAGCCAATCCACCATCGCGTCAGCCACGCGCCAGACGCTCAGGGTGTTCGTGAGGGCTATGAGCGATTCGATCACGCCCAGCTCCTCGACCTGAATCAATCCCACCGATTTGCCGAACCCATTGATCACGTGCACGGCGGCGGGGAGCTTCCTTTCAAACGGGTTATCCCCTGGCGGCATGACCACGGTCACGCCCGTTCTGATCGAATCACCTTCGATGATCGTGGTATGTCCCACCTTTACGTCGGGGACATCGGTTATGGCGTCAAAGCGGCTTTGATTCAGAATCCCTATCCTCAATCCGATCTCAAAGCTCCTAGGTCTCATCTTCCCAACATCCGATATCTTCGACGGTCTCCTTACCCATGATACTTAATCTCAAGCGGTTTGTCAACTGGGTTGTTATGATCCCTATTTCGTTGTAAAATTAGTTTAAGTTTCGGCTGGCCGTCATGGAAGGATGACCGGCCGATCCGGTGATACGAAAGACCTGGAAGATCAGGCTCGCGAGGTGAGTTATGTTAAAGGGGTGGGCTTCGCGTCTCATGGATGAGACGGGGCAGACAACTTCGGAGTATGCTCTGCTTTTAAGCGCCATAGCGACTATGGCAATCGGCATTACCGAGCTTGCCGATGAGATCAAGAAATTGCTTGACCAATCCGCATCGATTATCAACCAGATTTCGAGTCATCTTCAGGAGATAAACGATCAGCTTTCACAGATTCTCTCCAGATAACTCAGGAGGGGCGGCTCTTATTTATTCCGCCCCTCGATCAAGTTATGACATTATATCTCGTCACGGTATCCACCGGCGTCGCTGTCATTGGATCCAGCGCCAATGCCACCATGATCACAGCCACCGTCCAAATTGCTTCCATCGGCGTTGCTTACAGGAAAGGTCAGATCCGAATCGGACACTCCGTCGTCGATCGTGTCCAGATCCTGTGTTATGTCGTTCCAGATGTCCATGATCTGATCGGCCACGTTAGCTATGGCCACTACCATCGCCAGACCCAGGAGACCTACAATGATAGTATACTCAATGAGGGCCTGACCTTTCTCTCTGCGGAGCCTCTCCAGAGCTTTAGCCATAACACACCACCTCATGATGTTTTCATGAACCAACCGTTGAGTCGGTTCATCGATTGCATTGTATGTGATGCAACTTGCATACCAGGACATAAAATGGGGTGACAAACCCGCTTGATACGCGGGTTTGTCGAGGGGAAGGGAGGTTTCAGGCAATTGACATGATATGCAAATTATTGCATATAAAAGACCGGTAGAACTCCAATAACGCTCATCATTTCCCTAGAAACACCTGCCAAAGCGGTATGTGCAAGCTTTTTACCAATTTAGGCAGGAAGATTCCCAGTGGAAAAGGAGGGGGAACTTTTCCCCTTTGAAATCTGAAGAAAGGTTCCCGATCAGGTACCGGGGTTCATAATTTCCTTCGCTATGTCCGAATATTCCATCTCCCTTAGGCCATATTCTTTGAGTTTGTACATTAGAGCTCTGTAGCTTATGCCAAGCTGCTTGGCCGTTTTGGTTCTGTTCCACTTGTTGGCTATTAACGCTTGAAGAATCGCTTTCTTTTCGGCCTCTTTGGCTGCCGCTTTCAGATCGGTTGTCTTCCTGGCTCTGGAAGTCGATCGCTTAGGAGGCTCTGCTCCATATCCTTTAGCTATCGGTGATTTCTCTGAAAGCCATAGATGTTCGGGTCTGATTATCCCGTCTGTCTGCAGCACGACCGCTCTGTGGATCACGTTTTCAAGCTCGCGAACATTGCCTGGCCAGGTATATTCCAGCATCATCTCCATCGCCTCATCTGAGACTGTAATCTGAGGCCCATTTTCCCCGGTCGCCGCTCTGATGAAGAATTCCACCAACACCGGAATATCCTCTTTTCTCTCTCTCAAAGGTGGTAGGTAGATTGGGACGGTGCTGATCCTGTAATAGAGGTCATTCCTGAAATTCCCGTTTTCCACCTCCTCCTGAAGGTTACGATTGGTGGCGGCTATCACCCTGACATCGATGTTTATAGTTTCTAAACCGCCAACCCTTTCGATCTCCTTCTCCTGCAGAGCTCTTAAAACCTTCACTTGCATTGAAAGGGGCATATCTCCTATCTCGTCCAGAAATAGGGTGCCGCCATGAGCCCTCTCGAACTTTCCCATCTTCCTTTTGGTGGCTCCCGTGAAGGCCCCAGGTTCATATCCGAAAAGTTCGCTTTCAAGCAGAGTTTCAGGGATAGAGGCACAGTGAACCGGTACGAAGGGGGCGGATCTCCTTTTGCTATTATGATGAATGAATCTGGCCAGTAGCTCCTTTCCAGTCCCCGTTTCACCCAATATCATAACTGTCACATCGCTTTGGGCAACCTTCTGAGCAAGTTCAAGCGCCTTCATAAAGGACGGACTTGTTCCCACTATCGCTTTATGCTTGCCGTTATAGGATGGCAAAGTTATCACCTTGCCTTCGAGAATATCTCTATCCATAGCTCCTCCCTCGCAGATTTTTTCAGGTCTTTCATATCACCGGTCATTCCTCCTTTGTGCAATAGATATGCCAGGTGCTTCATAAAAGGGGAAAGGTCTTTCAAAGGCAATAACTATGCGGGTTTTAAGGATGAAGAAGGTTTCATCCTGGTTTCCACCGCGCATATGAAATGTTCACCCATATTAACATCGGGTTTATATACGAAAACATCGAGGCTTTGAGATCGATGGAGAGGGGATGTACGCCACGGAGAGAGTGTTTAAGGAGTTAAACAATTGACGAATTTTCAAAAGAGATGGCCTAATCCAAAGGATATGACCCGCCTTGGATCTCCTCTTTCAGGATCTAGCGGATAGCCCACATCAAGCCTATAGACAGGAGAGCCATTCAAACGCGGCAGCTCTATCCTAAGCCCCACACCGATTCCCCTTCTGATCTTCGATGGTTCGATCTCCTCGAACTTACCATGCCAGATATATCCCATATCGGCAAACAGCACCCCACCTAGGACGAGATATCTGGTTTTAAAGAAGAGCACCCTTACCTCACAGTTCAACAGCAGCATGCTCTCCCCTTCAAATCTGTTGGATCGATATCCTCTTAACCCGTTATTGCTTCCCAGGAGGATCTGACGGTTCAGATAGGGATCAACCCCCATCCGCCAGGCCAGCCTGAAAGCGAGGGAATGAGGCTGGGATTTCGCCTTCATCAGATATCGAACCTGACCGGAGAAAACGGAATTATCAAACGATATCTCCCTGAGACCTGATTTTAGCCTCATCTCCGATCTCAGATAACCTCCGTACATCCTGTTTGTCGAGTGGAAACGCGCTGATACGCCGGTTTCATTGCGGTCTGATCCGTAGATCCTATCCGAGTGGAAGAGACTGATCTGATAGCCGGAACCAAGCTCTATATCCTCTACATCACCTAGCTTGTCCACGAACTTATCCCGCACGAATTCAGAGCTGGCGTGCATAGCTGTAAGGCCTAACGTGCTGAGCTTCCGATTTTTGGGGGAGCCGATTATATCCCGTCCCCCCGTTAAGGTGAAGAGATCCTCGCGATAAGAGTGCCATATCGAGATTCGATTGTATCTCCGCCTTGTGCCGGTCGATCGGGTCAGCAGCAGATCCCATGTGCTTAAAGCGTGATGATATTCCGCTACCACCTTCCCTCCTTTATACCGGTTCAGCAAATCGTGTATGTCTGCCCCTTTAATCTCGGCCGACCATTTGGCCTTTAAGGAGTAAAGGGGCCTGACAAGACTTAGCCTCCAGGAATCCCCTATTGACTGGCTGAAATAGCTGGCTGTGAGATGCCAATGCGTGCCTATTATTCTGGGATCTGAAAAGGAACCGCCGATTCTACGGTTCACACCATCCACGCTCTCACGCTCATATTTGAACATCAAGCTCTGACCGTATCCGAAGAGGTTCATGTCGTAAAGGCCCAGGATTAGCTTCGAATTTCCTTCACTTGATATGGGAAGGCTGATAAAAGGGAAGAAAGTCCATAGGTCTATGACCTTAACCGTTACCGATACGGCGTTTATCCTCTCATCGAAAGCGGCTGTTATATCGGCGCCGCCAAGGTATGATTTCCTCCTGAGTATCCTTTCGCTTTCAAGCGCATCCTCACGGTTATACGGGTCACCCTCTCGAAATAGAAGTTCACGTTTGATCACCTCCGTTTTTGTCCTCCAATTGCCTATCACCTCTATTTTACCGATGATCCCTTCGTCCAGGGTTATCTTCAATATAACATCGTGGTCGAACACCCATGGGGTGATCTTTATCACCCGCATAAAGGTGTAACCCTTGCTTATGTAAAGCGCCCTTACCCGATCGATTCCCTCGCGAAGCTTCCTTCTATCGTAGATATCCCCCTTTTTTATCCCCAGCGCTTCCTGAAGGTCGGTGGAAGGTATGGATCTGTTACCGTTAAATGTGATATCCTTGATGAAGAGATACTCCGGATGACCTATCTCGCCTCTGGAGAAAGCGGCGATCGTCAGGAGGGTAAGAAAGACCAACGTTCTCCCGATCATTTTACCCCCGCGCCTAGGTTAGATAGGACCGTCTCAACGGCCATCAGCCCCAAGGCCATCGCTAAGAGCCAACCCCATATCTCCGTTCCCCTTCTCATCCTGCGGATTTGACGTTCGATGTCGGAGACTGAATCGATCAGAACGGAGTTTCCCCCAAAGGCCTTTGATATAACCTCCGGATCGATCTCCGACAGATCCGATTCATCTATCGGAACGTTCACCGAGAGATAGATCGTACGTCCACCTTTTGAGCTTGGATCGATCCTGTAGATTCCCGGCATAGATGTTTCGGCGAACTCCACCTTCCCACTCTCGTTCACAGGCAGGGATATCTGAGGAAACTCACCTTCTGAGATGAGAGAGACTTTAACCGATCGTATCTCTCCGACATCCAACACCGTTCTGCCCCCTACCCCGACCTCCGTTTCCTGAAGGGGGGAGGCCAAATAGAGGACGATCTGTTGAACCAGCGGCAGGAAAATGGGCTTAAGGGGAAAATTCGTCCAGTTCAAGTTCCAGGAGGAAACGTTGAGAAGAACCACCTCGCCCAAGCCCGTTTTCCTATCAAGAATGACGGGGGTACCATCGGAGAATCTCATCAGGTTTTCGGACTTATCTTTTACTTTTAAGGCGTATATGTTGAAGAAATCCGGGGAAAGCGGTCCTGAGATCATCTCCTGATTAAAAGGCTCCAGGGCAGGATGTCTTCGATCGAACGATCCCAGTTTCAGCGGAGGATCAGCCTCCCTGATCTGAACTGGCAGGGCGGGCAATATCGGCTCGAGACCCTTAAGATCAGGAATCTTGTCCTCCCCTCCCAGGAACACGAGCAATTTTCCCCCGTTTTCCACGTAATCCACCACCCTCGCAGCGACCGTTTGGCTCATGCTGAATCCGGCCCCCAGTACAAGCAGATCGTATGATTCCAGCGGAATGTCGTTTATCTCCCTCTCGAACCGCTCTGTGGTAAGCGATGTCGGGATAATAGCTGGACTTTCCTCGTAGATCAAACCCAGCGAGGGATTAAGCGCATACGTCAGGTAGGAAGTTCTATCGCTGATACATAGGGCTTTCACCCCTCCGCTCACATATCTTGAGAAAAACCGCCTGTTATCCGCCGCCAACCTGTCGCCCGAGATCTGAATCCATCCAAAATGATATCCAGGCGTTCTGAAGATGTAGGTGATCTCCTTTCTCACCTCATCGCCGGGTGGTATGGAAATAGTCATCTGTCGTCTCTTCTCCCCATCCACCGATACTTCCAAGACAGCATCCTTTATAGGAGCATCGGAGAAGTTTCGCACTCTCACATCCATCTTAACCGGTATGTTCACAGGCAGGATCGATCTATTGAACTTCACCGAGGTGATGGCGATATTATCGGGGCTTTCCTCTCCGACAGGCAGGATGAAGAGATGGGCCTTTAATTTGAGCCTCGATCCTCCTAGGTTCTGCCAGCCGTTACGTCGCATATCGGTGATCAGGTATATCTCCCCGTTCTCCTCTCCCGACCGCTCCAGCAGTTCGTTGGCCACTTCGATCGATCGGAGGATGTCGGTCGAACGATAGGAAAGAGTGGCGTTCTGTATTTCGAGCCTGATCTCATCCAGGTTTTGAATAAGGGATGAAAATCGAATGTCGGGGTGATCTGAGGCGAGGATAAGGGATGCGCTATCGCCCCGTTTTAATGAATTGAGCACCTCTAACGCCTTTTTCTTAGCGAGGTCGAACCATCTTCCCCTGATTCCTTCATATCCCATGCTGTAAGAGTTATCCAGGATGATGACACATGCTGTTGGGGCCTGAGCCTTTAACCCGGGGAGGGCACCGCTGAGGATTGGCCGGGCTATCGCGGCGGCGATCAAGGCAAGTATCAACGCCCTGAGGATCAGAACGATAAGCTGGCGGAACTGTATCCTCCTCACACTTCGCCTATGAGCTTCCAGGATAAACCTCAGGGTACTGAAATCGATCACCTTCGCCCGCCTGCGGAACCAGAGATAGATCAGAAACGGTATAACGGCGGAAAGAAGGCCAAAGAGGTATATCGAATTGAGAAATCCCACTTAGGATATCGCCTCCGATTCAGAACTGATACACATCGGGCTTAATTATAACACACAACCTTCTCTCAAACCAGAAGCGCCCAGCTTAATGTTAAAATTCAGCGAATCTGAGCGAGCGCTCTGCGCATTAATTCCAATCCGATCCTCACCTCGTTTGGCTTTATCACCAGAGGCGGGGAAACCCTCAGCACCTTTCCCGCAAGCGGTCCCATCAAGTGAAGCCCTAACCCATCTGATTTATACTGCAGATAGCATTTCAACACGGCCTCTGCGGCGATCTCATCGCTTTCCATCTCAACACCCCATACCAACCCTTCGCCGCGGACAAATTTAACGAAGTCGAACTCCTCTTTGAGTGAGTTCAGCCCCTCAGCCATAACCTTACTCGAAGCGCGACAGCCCTCAATTATGGGAAATCTTTCAAAGGTATCCAGGACGGCCAAGATAGCGGCGCAGGCGCGTGGGTTACCGCTGTAGGTGTCGGACCCCTCGCCATAATCCAACGAGTCGATCAGATCATCCCTACCCACCACGACGCTCACAGGCTCGCCGTTGCCCACACCTTTTCCCAGAACTACGATATCGGGCTCTATCCCGTATTTCTGGAAGGCATACATCTCTCCTGTTCTTCCCAAGCAGGATTGCACTTCGTCAAGTATGAACGGCACATCGTTTTCATGGCACCATCGGTCCAATAGTTGGAGGTACCACTTCGGCGGATGGAAGGACCCCCTCGCGCCGAGATAGGGTTCGGTGACAAGGGCGCAGATCTTCCCGGGGAACTCCTCAGCCAATGCCTTCAGTTCCCTTTCATATTTTGGCCTGCAGACCTCCTCCATTCCCTTCCTTTCCGGTTCAACCTCCTGGCAGTAGTCACATAGCGGAAAGGATATAAATCTGACGTTTGGGTTTTTCGAGCTCTCACCGGTGATATCTCCGGCGAGTCCCTTTTTGCCATGGAATCCACCTCTGGTGGCTAAGATTATGTGCCGGTCGGGATATCTATGCATGGCGGACCAGATCGCTTTGATTATCCCCTCCGATCCGGTGGCGGCCCACATTACCCTTTGAAGCCTTGGAGAGTTCAAGCTGGCGATCAGTCTCTCCGCGGCCTGTATCTCAAGCGGGGTGAAGGTGTTATAGGCTGTTCTGGGAATTCCCCTGCAATACTCCTCAAACCGTCTCTCAAAGTATCTGTTATTATGGCCCAGATTGGCGACCAACACGCCGGAAGCGAAATCCAGGAGTTTGGCGCCGTCGACGGTCCAGAGATACACCCCCTCAGCCCTGGAGATAACGGCTTGTGTCGGAGTGTAGGTCTTATGTCCTCTCGCTATCAGCTCTGCCGCTTTTCGCCTGATCTCGTTCGATTTAGGTTCTCCCTCTATCCTGACAATCCTCTCCCTCTTCATCCTTTAACCTCCCCATCTCTGTCAGATCGGCTTTTCATATATAACCTGATTGCCGGCGTAGGGATCGTTTATGATTATACCTTTATCGCTGAAGGAAGCGGTCACCGGCGCTCCGATTCCCCTGCGGATGTAATCGAAGTTTTTATCCCTTACAATCCTGGCGGCCTGTATGATAGCGACCGATATCCTCGCCTCTTCCGCGTTCGGGTAGGTTTCCCTGATCTGCCAGGCATCTTTGGCCATGAACTTCACCTGAGCGACCGCCTGAATGCAAGCCACGAGGCTGTCCTTGCCATAACCGACATACGCCTTTGATCCATCGGGCCTCTCAATGTCCCTCGTGAAGTGGGTGTTGGACGTTCTCATCCCTCCCCCCTCGATATAGTAACGAAGGCCGCGATATTGGGTGTCAGACTCCACCTTACCCCGCGTGCAAACCATCTCGCTTTCCTGATTGACGGGTCCCTCGAAATCGGATGGCGTTATCCAGTTGTTGACGAAGTAGATGTTCATTCCGTTATCGAAGATAACGTTTACCTGCACAGCATCATATGCATCTATGTTATACTCGTTTATCAGCTTCTTCTTCTGGCCCACAGCGAACAGTGCCAGAGGCTTGACCTTGAGATAATAGACGAAGAGGTCTGTCCAGTGAACGCCGACATATGTAAAGGGATCGCTCTGCGTGGCCCATTTAAAGGTCTTCGTCGATACCTCAAGCGGCTCCTCCAACACCGCTCTGGCATAGAGCGGTTCTCCCATCTCGCTCAGAAGTTCCCTGAAGATCTTGATGTGATCGGGATCATACCGCTTATGCATATCCACGCCGAGAACCAGGTTTTTCCCTTTAGCGAGCTCTATAGCCCTATCCGCCTCATTTATATCGAGGCACATCGGTTTTTCAACGATGACATGCACGCCTCTTTCCAAGGCTGCCAGCATGGGTGGCGCATGGAGGTTATCCGGAGTGGCGATCGACATCACATCCAAATCGGGGAACCGATCGAGCATCTCCAGCCACGGTGTCTCCCCGTGAAATGGAAGGATATCGGCCCCTGTCAGTTCCCTGTATCTGGCCTGGGCCCTTTTGGCCGATGCCTCAGTTCTAGTTGCCACGCCCACGAGCTCAAACCTGACATCTGAAAGCTCCCTTGCGAGCTCATCCATGCCTATCCTTCCAAGCCACGGGGCGATGCCGCCCCTCTGAAGGTCGGCGTATGTCCTGAGATGGACGTCTCCACCGAACATCCCTGCGCCGATCAATCCTATCTTTATCCTCCTCATCACAGACCTCCATATCTGAGGATAATTTAAGTATACCAGCTTGAAAGCTTTACTTTCAAGCTTTCCGAATTTGGGGGCCCTTGACCTTGGATCGGAGAGCGGGTAAAATTGAGCATATCGATCCTATCCCTGAACTTTAAGCTTTCGGGGGGTTAAGCTATGGAGATAATTTTGACCTTGGCGGCGGTATTGATGGCGGCCAATTGGGAAGGAGTTAGAATCAGCGTCGGGCTGGAAGACGCTGACATCATCGGCGATGATAACAGAGCGCTCCAGGCGGCTGTGGACTACGTAGCCGGCCTCGGAGGAGGCGTGGTCGAGATAGGTGAAGGGGAGTTTCTGATGGAGGATTCACTCCACCTGAGAAGCAACGTCACCCTGATCGGCAAAGGTGAAACGACCATACTGGTCAAGAGCGGCGGCTTTCAGAGCAAATTGATCCTGGACGGCGATTACGGCGAGGAGCAGATAACGGTCGCCGATCCGAGCAGATTTGAGGTGGGGATAGGGGTGACGATCCTCGATGATAGATCCGGTGGGTTCCACACCACCGTCGCCACGATCATCGCCTCAAGCGAAAACACCTTCAGGATAAACCGACCGCTCCAGGCGGACTACCTGGTCAGCGCAAACGCAAAAGCTCAAAACACCTTTCCCATAATAAGCGGCTATCACGTGGAGAACGTTGAGATAAAGGGAATATCGATAGACGGCAACCGCGAGAACAATCCCTCGATAACCGGATGTCGCGGCGCGGGCATATTCCTCTACCGCGCCAGGAACGTCCATATCTCACGCTGCCTCGTACGCGATTATAACGGGGATGGGATCAGCTTCCAGCGGAGCGATGATATAGTCGTGGAAAACTGTGAGGTCACCGATAACTCCGGATACGGCTTCCATCCCGGCAGCGGGTCTCGGAGGCCGATCCTCAGGGGTAACAAAAGCTATCGTAACTCCATCGGCATCTTCGTCTGCTGGCGCGTCAAAAACGGTGTCTTTGAGAGAAACGAGCTTTGCGATAACACGAAGATGGGCGTCTCGATAGGGCACAAAGATACCGATAACGTCTTCAGGGATAACCTCATCGCCCGAAACGGGATCTACGGCATCTATTTCAGAAACGAGTCCGAGCCGATGGGCGCTCACAGAAACCTGATAGAGGGAAATGAGATCTTGGACAACGGATCGAACGATAAAGGCTATGGGATCTACATCGACGGCGAGACGCACGATATAACCGTGACCGGAAACACGATCGAGGGTAGTCCATACGGGGTATTTGTGGGTCCTAAGGCGACCAGGATAATCATCAGACAAAACGCCTTCAGGAACATATCCGTCGAGCCGATTCATCAGGAGTCGGAAAACTCCGATGTCGAATCGACGGACAACCGGATCGAATAGAGGAGGAGATGAGGAATGGTTAAGCTGAGGAAACTGAGGATGGACAAACGGATCACCGATATGGGGGATGGGAGATACAGGATATATTACACCTTCACTGGCGATCCGGAGGAGGGCCGAACTTCTCCTTCAACCTCCTCTCGACGATCGAAGGGACAAGGCCCTCAAGGCTCCCGCCCATCTGAGCAACCTGCTTGACGAGCGTGGAATTGAGATATGAATATTCAAGCCTGGACATGAGGAAGATCGTATCTATGCCTGAAAGCCTTCGATTCACGAAAGCCATCTGGAACTCATGTTCGAAGTCCGAAAACACCCTCAGCCCCCTGATTATCACCGTGGCGCCTTTCCTGCGGGCGTAATCGGCCGTCAGCCCCGTGTAGGATTCGACCTCTACGTTCTTAAGCCCTTTCGTGACCTCCTTGAGCATCTCAACCCTCTCCTCCACGGAGAAGAGGGCCCTCTTTTCCGGATTAACACCCACGGCGATAATGAGTTTATCGAAGAGGCCGAGCGATAGGGCTCTGTGGATCAGATCCAGATGACCATTGGTTACGGGATCGAAACTGGCGGGGAATACGGCTATCTTCTCCTTACGATCTGACATATCTCACCTCCTCAAGCCTGTCTTTAACCCGGTCGAATTCCCTTAATATCTCGTCTTTGGAGGCAGTTCCGGTTATGCCGATCTTCTTGACCGTTACCCTGGCGGCAAGGTTAGCGGCTATGGCGGCGTGGATCAAATCGACACCGCTGCATAGCGAGAGGGTCATGACGGCGGTGACGGTATCCCCGGCCCCCGTTATATCCACCTCACCTTCCACAGGGATGGTGGGCACGTCGATGACACTTCCACCCCGCTCGAAGATCGACATGCCCCGTTCGCCCTTGGTGATGATCACATCGCAGCCGAGCCTCTGGCGTAATATCGTTCCGGCCCTGATGATCTCATCTTCGCTTATTTCATCTCGCCAGTATATCTCCTCTACGCCTGCCGCTTCCGCGGCCTCATAATCGTTGGGAACTACTAGGGTGAAACCGTTAAATCGACCTATCCTTTTCCTCGAATCGCCCACGAAGGGTTTACCACTCGATCCGACCATCCGTTTGAGCTCCTCCAGCACCTCGCCCGTGACGGTTCCCTTCTCCTCCTCTTCGACCTGATCGATCACCGCCACGGCATCGATTCGATCCAAGAGCGCCTTCAATCTGTCCAGCAGCCTATCTTTGGTTTCATCGCTGATCTTCTCATCGTTCTCAGCGTCCAATCTGGCCACCTGTTGCCATTCAGGGGTTTTGACGTATTTCGACCTCGCGTAGGTCTTCTCGTAGGTGCAGGTGATCCTCATCGGATCCATCACGAGATAGCTGGTATCGATTCCCCTCAGCGACAGCTCCTGGGTGAGGATCTTCCCCGCATAATCGTCGCCTATAACGCCGAGGGCATAGACCTCTGCTCCCAGATCGCTGAGGTTCCAAGCGGTGTTCCCCGCTGCCCCGGGGCTGTATATATTTCCCCCTTTTCTGAACCTGACTATCGGCACAGCGGCCTCGCGCGAGATATCCTCCATCACCCCATGAACGTATCTATCCAGATAGAAATCTCCGAGAACCACCACCCTCTTGCCCCTGAATGAATCGAGGATATCGGATAACAGCTCCCGATCCATACCTTGACCTCTGAGAGAAAGACTCTATATACGCTCTTATTTCCCTTGAGTGTAATATCTATGGCCAATTGTCCGCCGTCCTCTGTGGTCATTTGTTGTCATTGATGGTCATTTGTAGTCATTCAAAATGACGGCGAAGCCAAATGACCTAATGACCACAAATGACCGTCAAGCGGCGGACGGTAGCTTTAAAAATCTCTGCTACACTCAGCGATAATATGAGCGACTATATAAAGTTGAGATCCGACGTATTATAACCTACACGCCGGAGGATAAGCAAGCCCTTTCCTGGATCGGGAGGGCTTTTCAATGATTTGGCATAATCAGGCGTGGTAAGGACGTTCCCCTGTGCGTGCCTCCGAATCCGGCAGGCGCGGGGGCCTGCCACTACAGCGCTGGCGAAAAGCGTTGAAAAACCCCTGGTGTTCTCTATAGATGATGGTAATGGTATACTTACTATCGATAGGCACCTCGATAGGAGGAAGAGTAACCGACACGATATCCGCTGCCCCACCGCGGCTCTAAGCTGTTTTGGATGACAAGAAGGTGATCTTCCAGGTGGGAGATAGGAGCGAAGAGATTTAATACCATCATGTGTCGAGAACACCTGTATTTGCAAAATTAGACTCTATATGCTATAATTCATAGCGCATGGTTCCCCGGTAGCTCAGCTGGTAGAGCGGGTGGCTGTTAACCACTTGGTCGCTGGTTCGAATCCGGCCCGGGGAGCCATTCCTTACAGTTCGCCGATTTTGCCAGAATGTCGAACGGCTCACGCCAGTCTATTTCTAGCCTCCCGTGATACAGCCTTGAGTTCGAACACACCACTTCCAAAATCTCTCTACGTTCTAACTCCGGTCGACTTAGGTAGATCTCCTGGATCTTCGAAGCCAGCCTGAGGATCTCACTTGCCTCGCAGCATAGCTTTTCGATATCTGATTGCTGCCTTTGATTGAGGATGATATCGATCTCCTGGATTCTGGTATTCCATTTCGCTGTCTGCCTGCGCCAGAACTCCTCGCTGATTTTGCCTTCAAGCTTGTCCACGTATGCAGCCTCGATCAAGTTGCTCAACCGTTCTCGCTCCGCCTTCAGCTTCGAAGTCTCCCTCTCCACCCTCCTCAGCTCTTCGCTATATCTATCTCGAATGGCATTCAGAATCAGATCGACCCAGGAAGGAGGAATAACGATCTGGCCTATCGCTTCAGCAAACAGCTCGCCGAGGGCTCTCTCAGTAATCCTGATATGAGATTTGCCTCTATTGCCTGTGCACTTGTAGTACTTGTACACCTTTCCATTTTTGCTGACTTTCTCTCCGGTCATGGCGCAGCCGCAGTAACCACAGACAACCAAACCTGAATAGGCGAAATTCTCCCTGACGGAGGTCTTGACGCCGAATCTCTTTCGATCAAGGATCGTCTGAACTCTCTCGAAAAGTCTAGGTGATATGATCGGTTCATGAGCTCCTTCATAGAGCTTCCCTCTCCAGCGGATCATCCCCATATAGAATGGATTCCTAAGCATCTCATGAAGATGCGTCCTAGAAAACATCTTGCCTTTGGAGTTTTTCATCCCTCTTCTTTTCAACTCCCGCCGAAGGGTCGAAAGGGAGTATCGTCCCGTGGCATATAACTCGAACATCATCCGGACATAGTATGCCTGCTCTTCCTCTAACTGAGCGATGCCATCTTCGCTCCACTTATACCCATATGGGAGATGAGATACGAACAGACCTTGCTTTACTCTCTTCTCCATACCTTTCAATGTATCTTCTCGCAGGTTATTGATGAAATGCCTTGCGACCGCGACCCTTATGTCCATTAGTAACTGACCAGTAGCTCCGTCTGGAATCCTCTCATCTGTAAATTCCACCTTTATTCCTTCAATGTCAAATAACTCGATATAATCTCTGAAATTCCGAAACAGCCGATCAACCTTGGTAGCGACGACGATTCGGACTCCCGACTTCTTCAGAAACTTCACCATCTCCGAGAAACCTTCCCGCTTCTTAGCACCAGAAGCGGTGGCGATATCTTGGAATTCACGAACGATCTTGAAACCTCGGGAATCGCAGTATTTTATTATCCTTTCTCTCTGAGCGGGCAGGGAATATCCTGTCTCTCCCTGGTCGATCGTGCTTACCCTGTAGTAAGCGACCGCTTTCATATCTCCCTCCGGTTCGAATATCATTCTTATTCCAATTATACAGTATGATAAAGAATTCCGCGATATTTCTTCGCGCTTCCCTGTTCCACATCATCCTTCTCCGAAAGGCAACGTCATCTGTTTACGTTGACCGGCGATATATCTCCGACATTCATCGAACAACACCTTCAGATCATCCAGCATCCCATCCGGCATGAGCTGCCTGGGATCTCCCGCTCCACCGTAGAACCCTTCGATCTTGTGAGGAGTGTTCAGGTTCAGCGGAGCATTGGAGTTTTCCAGCTCCTTCTGCGCCGAGATCACGCATCCCATAGTATCATCCGGTCCGGCAAAGCTGATCGAGACGCCTTTAACTTCGATTCTATCCTCATCCTCATCAGGCAATTCACAGATCTCAACGACATATCTCCGAAGTTTCTGAAGCGCCTGGTGAAATGACGGAAGCGGCTCTTCGGAGCATGAGAGCGAGAACTGGTCGTATTCACCCTGAGCGTTACGAACTTCATAGTCGATCTTGATCTTGCCTTTGTTCAGCTTTATCTTTCTGATCCTGACTTTCACCATACACCTCCTCTTCACAGTCCCAATCATCTTCAAGTTCATCAAGCAGTTCCAGCGGACAATCTTCTCCTAACATTACCGCTATGCAAATTCCATCACCGCCAAAATGCTTACACTTAATCTTAAGGCAAACAAGCCCGAATCCCTGATATGCGAAGTCGCTATAGCTCATCACTTATACCTTCCACAGCTTCAGCTGCTGATCATCATTTTTTAAAGCTCCGATAACCTCCCAGAGCCTTTTCTCCACCCAAAGTGGGAATGCTGAATCAGCGGAATCTGCTCCGATATCTTTGCATAACAAGATCTTGGCCCTTGTGCCTGCGCGCCCAAAGTGAAACTTCTTCCCATGCTTATGAGCAAACTCACACCAAACCTGACAAGTTCGCTTATACGAATTTGTTCCTCCCAGAAAGATCCCATCGAATTGTTCAAGGTAGGGGAGGACATCATTAGGTTTGATATTATCTTGCACCGCTAAATACCATGGCCAATCGTCCGGGAGCATCTCTCGCCAGGCAAGAGAAAATTCCAGGCTCTCCAACCCTCGCCCGACTATATCTGGAACTACTGCAAGATAAGGCGTTCCGATCTTATATGCCTTTTCAAGCCGTCGCATGAACCTATCACCATCAAATGTGTATCCATGGAGATAACATGCAAAAGCTCCATTGTCGAATCCCCATGGCTCGCCCTCCCATGGATCAGGCGTTCGGCTTACGAACATTCTTCCTAATCCATACTTCCTCAGAATTCTCTTGAATTTTCTTGAACCTGTTTCACCGACCAGGAATATCATCCTCGTTCCTCACGTCCAGAAATCAACGCTGATTTCCTTCGCCGTTTCATTCCTCTTGCGCTGGATCTTTTCGATCATCCGCACTGCGACTAAGATCGCCACCGTGCCGATGATCCCAGCGGAGGCGAACATCACCAATCCCAGAAAAAACTCCTACGGCTGTGGTTAACATAGCTTTACCTCCCAGTCCCTAAGCCTCATCACCACAAGCCACTCCCTCCGATCGGCCCGGAGAAAGAGGATATCCTTCCCTTCCAGCCACCTATACAGCTCCTTGAATCCGTCCTTCCGCCTTTTCACCTTGCCGATGATCTCTCGCTCGCCCGATGAGATCACTACGTCGCCTGGATATCCTTCAGCCGAGCCGCTCAGAGGCACCCGATGGGCTTCAAGGCCCATCTCCCTGAGCTTGCGGACAAGCTCCCGCTCGGCTCGATTGCCCTTTTGCTTCGATGATGTTCCTTTTCTCATGGAAACACCCTTCTAACGTAAAAAAGCGAGTAGCGAATGGCGAATAGCGAATAACGCCACTCGCTATTCGCAGCTCGCCACTCGCAGGAATTGGAGCCACAGGGTCCTCGGCTCGCATTCTGACCACGGTGACACCTTTCCGCGGCTCGCATAAAGAGCTTGGCGTCACTGCTTTGAGGCTCGCACTTACTCTAAGGCGACAAAATGTATACGGCTCGCACCAGCAACATGGCGCCAATCCGTCCATGGCTCGCATCCCGCTCAGGGAGACAAATTCAGAATGGCTCGCATTCGCGCTTAGGAGACAGACGGATGGCGGCTCGCAAATGGTCTTCGGAGGCACATAGCGGGCGGCTCGCAGTTTACCTCCGTCATCACCTCATTCATGGCTCGCACTACGTCTGTGGAGACAAAGAAATCACCGGCCCGCATCATCTCTGCCTCTCTACAGCCTCGTCAGGGCTGATGTAATGCTTGTGGCCGCCATACTCCACTATCCACGGTTTCTCCACGGGAAGCCGCTCAAGCTCCCTCCATTTCATCTACAGATGCGAAAGGAAAAGTTTCGCCACCCTGCGCCTCGCTCGCATCTGTCGGTGTGATGCCGACAGATCCGGATATAAGCTGTCCTCCTTCGCCCTGCACCGTTCGTATTCCCTGCGGTAAAACCCTTTGCTCTTCATGAAACAATCGGTCAGGTTATATAGAAGCCTTCTCAATCGGGAGTTCCAATTGGCCTGCTGACCTTTCATCTTCCTGGGAGCTCGACCGTTCACCACGTGCATGCCACAGTATGCCCAGAGCTTGCTGATCGTGGCGAAACGACCGATATCGAATATCTCGGATACGAAACCGGCTGCCAGGCGAGGACCCACTCCGCGGACATCTCTCATCCACTCTCTCCAGATCGGCATTCCCTCCAGCATCCGAAGCAACTCCCTGTCCGCCTGTCGCTCCAGCCTCTTTAGCTCGCCGCCAAGCGCCTGAATTGCTCTTAACTTAACAGGCGAGAAGTCAGTATAGATCCCAGCCAACCGGTTAATCCTCCGCCTGATATCCGATATAACCATGACCGACCTAAAGAGAGATCTGAGCTCCAGCCGTTTGAGATACTCTTCGTCTGACAGATACGGGCTCCTCCTGGGCAGGATATCTCCCGCCGCCTTGCGCATCACCTTCAGCTTGCGCTCACGCTCCAAGATCTCATCCAGATCACCTTCATCCACCACGGGCTGAACTGGCGCAGCTTTGATCACCCTTCTCTGATTCCGTTTCCTCGGTCTCCTTTTCTTCTTCTCCTTCTCCTGGAGTTCCTTGAGATATTCCTCGACCGGGATATGCCTGGTTAATGCTCGGAGGTTTTCCTCGATCTCACGCGTTATCCTTTCGACCCTCTTTTTGAGCGTCTCAGTTGATTCGGACATCGCTCATCTCCTCATCTTCCAGCTCATCATATCGCCTTTGAGCGATACTCTCCACCAGATTCCTATCGATCAGCCCTTGGGCAGCATCTCTGTATAAGGCTATCAATGGTCTCCTCATCTGAGACCTCACCCTTGGGTCTATCCTCATCTTGATTCTCCTCATCACTTCCCTGATTCTCATGTCCGTTCCTCCTTAAATTTCACCTCAGACGGGATAAACCGAAGGTAGATACTGCCGGTTCGACCGTTCCGATTCTTCCGAACGTAGAAAACAGCCTGATTTGGATCTTTATCCGGCGAATCCGGATATGTCGCCTTGTTCAAGGCCAGGAAAGCGATGATATCAGCATCTTGCTCCTGACCGCCGGTCTCTCGAAGGTCTGAAAGCTTCGGGATCGGGTCCGCACGCTTTTCAATCTCACGGGATAGCTGTGATAGGACAAGGAAGGGCACCTTGACATCACTCGCAAGCAGCTTCAACTCCCTCGATATCTCCGTCAGCTCAACATACCTGCTTTCGCGATTCCCGCTCTTGCTCAGAAGCTGAAAGTAATCGATCACCACCAATGCCAGATCTGGCCTCTCCATCTTTACTCCTCTCACCTTGTTTGCCAGTTTGAAAAAGTCAGAATACCGCGCATCCTCCAGGTATAGCGGAAGATCTTTGATCCTTCTGCGAGCCTCCTCAAGCCGAGCGAAATCATCCTTGTTGAGCGCACCTGTCCTGATCTGATTCAGAGGCACACATGAGGCAACCGAATACAGCCTCTCCATCACCTCCTCTTTGGACATCTCCAGGCTAAAGAAGAGCACCGGTTTGCCAGATTGAAGTACGTGATAGGTGATGGTCAATGCCAGGGCCGACTTGCCATTGGAGGGTCTTCCGCCGAGGATCATATAGTTTCCCGGACGCAGACCGCAGAGAAGTTCATCGATACTCGGAAATCCTGTGGCAAGACCGACTTCTCCACCCATTGACCTCCTGACGAACTCCTCCATCAACCGATCGGCCAGATCTGAGACGGATAAATCGCCCTGATCCAGAGATTGCAAGAGCCGTTGTCCGAACCTCGCCAGTATCTCCTCGACGGAACAGTCCATGTCCCTTGCCTTCCCGGCCATCTCACGTGCGACGGAGATTATGTCTCTCCGAACCCACATCTCTCGCACACGACGGGCGTATACGGGCGCATTAGTAGCAGTGGGAACGCTCATCCTCAGATCATGCAGATACACCAAGCCGCTTTTCAGGAGGTTCTCCCTACCCGTGTTCTTGAGCTGTGATGCAACGGTTACAGGGTCGATCTTTTCTCCTTCCCTTGCCAGATCTAACATCGCCCTGTAGATTACCTGATGTTCCACGGTATAGAAGACCCTCTCGTTCTCACCCAGGATATCTGCGACCGCGGGGAGATGCTGATCATCTTCGAGTATCGAGCCCAGCACGCTTTGTTCTGCCTCCAGGTCGAATAGATCGCTCATAATCCCAGCTCCTCCCTGCAAAATTCACATAGTTTGCCTCGCCTTGTTTCGACCAGTTCTACCCCGCGCCGTCCACATCGATCGCAACCGTCCTGGCGCAGAGTTGGAGCGGCTACGACCGGAGAGCTTTTCCTTCTCTCAGCCCATGCGTTCTCGATGCACCTGATCAGATACATCTGAGCGTTGTAGATCACATCGCTTTTCGTCTCCATCTCACGAACCCGCTGGCGGATTACCTCAGCAGCGAAGCTGGCAGGGATTCCCTTTCGTTGCAACTCGAGCAGAGCGCGGTTTTCACGACCGGACAACATGATCTTCGGCGAACCGGGAGCATGACACAGAAGCTTTTCGACATAGCTCCAATCATCCTCCTCGATCTCGTCTTTTATCTCTATCTCGTCTTCTTCTATCTCTTCTTCTATAGATTGGTCCGGTTTTTCGGCATTTGGTGGGTGGTTGCTTGGCGATTTAGTCTCGGAATAGTCACGGGATTGGTCTGGGTTTAGTAACGGTTTTAATCCGATTTTCGGATTCAACCCATCAGAGTCCCGGATTAGTTGTGAAATTGATCCGATTTTCGGATTAATTTCGTGACTAACCTCCTGGGTTAGTTGTGGAATTAATCCGATTTTCGGATTAATTTCGTGACTAATCCCGTAGTTGAGCAGGAGTTGATAGTTGATCGAGTATACTCCTGCCTCCTTGTTTTTGTTCCTGGTGTAGGTGAAGACAGGTTCACCCATCCATCTGAACTGGCACAGCCGGTTCCGAGCAGGATATAACTCATGGCGAGTCAATCCGCTCAGTCTGATGGCTTCCAAATTGGAGATGGGAAGCTCTTGGGGAAAGTGTAGTTGGATCGCCTTGTAGATCAAGGCGACTGCCAAACTATTACTCTTGGCCCCAACGGCTTCCGGTCCTCCAATTTTGATCCAGCCATCCAGTAGCTGTAACCCGTTCATCTTAGACCTCCTTCTTGGACTCCGGACCTTGGACGTTGGACGCCCAGAATCTCTCCTCCATCTGGCTGATCTGGCTGGAGAGCATCGTCGCTGCGAGCGCACAGACCACCATCAGCCAGAAGAGGATGCAAAAGCCCGATAAGGCCAGGTATCCCAAAACTTTCAGGACGATCCAGAGCATCTCAAAGCTCCCTGATGAATTTGATGTATTGGTTCCTATCCATCACCTTCTGGAATCCCAGCCTATCTATCCGCTCGACCAGGAAGATGCGGCATTCCTGATCGTATCGGACGAAATAGGCCGGGATATCCGCCCTACAACTCAGCTCCCTGATCACGTTCATCTGCCACCTGCGGTCACACCTGCTATGGATGTCCGCCGTCTCGATCAAGGCGACGATCCCTCGACTATCACGCCACTCGATCGAGTCCAGATCCGTCATGTAACACCACGGCGGCAATTGCTCTCGATGGAACCTCGAATAGTTAAGCGGTCTCTTGCCCGTGATCTCTCGCCTGCTCATCCTTAGAAGCGACCTCGCCGATTCAGTTCTTTCAGCCGTTGAATAGCCTCATCATAAGACAGGTCCACTTCAACACAAGCATGACCTGTCCGGTTCGTAGGATGAGACTTCGCTCGGTCGTAGATGTTCCACGAGTTCTGTGGATCATTCACCGAGGGTTTCATGTAAAATCGCGGAATCCTTCTCATTCCTCTCCTCCCCTATCAGGAAAAGTGAGACCGCCTAAGGCGGCCCCACCTCTGTGACCGTCCAGAGAAACACCTTTCGATCACCATCGCAATCGGGATCCATCCGGCCAACAACCCGAAGGTCCAGAGAGTCAAAATCAGATCGGTCACCTCACACCTCCGCCATCACTCCGATGAGGAACGAGGAGCCAGGAGCGAGGAACGAGGATTTTCTCTCTCTCCTCGTCCCTGGTTCCTTTCTCCTCGTTCCTTCATATTTGGGAGCGGCAGGGCGAGCTCTGTGCCCGCCCTGTCGGAGGGAGGAAGAGCGGGATCGGTGATGGGAACCAGCTTCGCCCGGCAGACGGGCCCGATCCCTACTCGGAGGGAAAGTCTGTTGGAAAGCGGACGCCCGCAGATCCGGCAAAAACCGTGTTCCCTCTCTTCCTCCCTCATGTCCTCAAAAAGGAACTTCATCCTCATCCTCCTGGGAGGTTCGAGATGAAACCTCCTTTTCGATGATGTCCCAGAAGAAAGGATGCTTCACATCCTCCCTCAATCCGTCCAGATCCTCGACCGTCAGCTCCCTCGGATCGTTCTTGCCCTTCGCCTCAGCCATTACCTTGAGCGCCGTCTCCTCATCCAACTTCCTCTGATCGATCTTGTGCAGGAGCTCGATTAATCTCCATGCCCTTTCCCAGTCCTCCTCCTTCATATCCTTTCTTGACTCGACGCCGAAGAAATCCCTCAGGAATTGAGCTATCGCCTCGCCGTCGAACCCATACTTCTGAATCAGCGCAAAGCATCTCTTCCGAGCTCGATCCAGAGGCGTATCGCCGTTGCCGTTTTTCCCGTTCTGATCTCTTGAATTCCGAGGTCTCTCTGTGGTATGATCAACAGGGGCGCCAGCAGTGGCCCGATTCATAGGGTATTGCGACTGCTCTAGATACTTCCGTATGACCATCTGGATGATGGTCTCCGGAAGCAGCGCTCGTATCGCATTCCGCTGCGCCTTCGAGATTACTTTCGCGAAGGCAAACGGATCGGGATTGCCATTGGAAAGGAATTTCGCCTGCTGTGCGCCTCCCCAGAAGGTGATCCCGTTCGTCTTATCCGTTGCAGAGCAATAGGCCGTCCAATACTCCTCTGTCTCATGGATCTTGGGTTCAGACACGGTTATGTTTCCCATCTGCTGAGCAGCGGCTTTGACGCCCGCATAACTCAGCCCGACCACTAACTGGTTTCCCTGGTAGAAGCTGTATGCATATTCCTCCACCAGCTCACCGGTCAGTTCCCTGACGATCTGCGCCTCATCCCGCCGATCGAGCTCGACAAAATCCTCATGCTCAACCGGCCTGGCGTTCTTGATGTCAGGAAGATCTTTTCTCACCTTCCTCCCTCCTTCGTTGCGTAATGCGTATTGCGTCGAGCGTAAAGCGCCTTACGCCCTACGCCCTACCCTCTACGCCCTACGCCTTACGCCCTACGCCCTTCGCTCTTCTCCTCTCAGCGAGGAGCTCCTCCAATGCTCTGTTCCCTCGCCGGAGTATCTCTCCGGCCCTCTCCATCGTCTCTTCGAGTTTCTCACGATATTCATCGTCGAGGTAATCGTTGGCCAACGCCATCTCGGCGAGTTGACGAACACGGCTGATTTTCTCCCTGTCCTGAAGCGGTATCCCTGGCTCGGCCTCCAGATCCATCAATTTCCGTATCACTCGAAGCTGAACCGGATCATCCTGACGGTCAACCGTGTTGATTCTCTTCACCAGATCCCGCATCTCCCAGATCAGAGCGATCAGGTCCAGGTTGGTATGCTCGCTCTTGATCACGATGCCCTTCCGCGTGTCAGCCAGAATCCCGATCGCCATCAGACCGCCTCCAGAACTCTTTTCAGGAACAAGTCACATCTCTCCTGGATCTCCTTCCTGCTTATCGAGCGCCAAAGGCTGCTCCTCTCGGCCAGTATCCTCTCGATCAACCTGTAGAGCCTTTCCATATCGAGCTTCCGCACGTGAGGAGTCCAGTTTCCCAACCATCCATCAGCCGAGGCCACCTCGAACTGGCCGTCCTCGATAGGGCGAATCCAGTTCAAGATGCTGCAATCCGAGGCGATGTAGCTCCCGAGATACCTGAATCCCTCAGCCCTGAGCCTCTCCTCAAGCTCGATCCGGCTTAACCTCATCCTCACACCTCCCCAAACTAAACAGGGCGAGCCACCCTCAAAGGGATGACCCGCCCTCTTTTGGGAGGCGCCAAGATGAGAGAGCGTTGGCGTCGCGGTGGGAACGCCTCAAAACTCTCTCCCTCCTGTCCCTCCAACACCCTCCCATCTCCT
>JAGGXZ010000039.1 GCA_021162805.1 Candidatus Poribacteria bacterium | reverse complement strand
TTCTTGGAAGGAGTTTCGTTTGGAGCCTTATTTCTCCTTATCTCCTCTGAGCTATTGAAAGGGGGGATAAAACTGGGGGTAGATCAGTTCTCATCCCCCTGCACGAAATCGGGCAGTTTCGGGTGCAGATGCACGATTTGGGGCAGCCTTCCAAACCACAAACCCGCTTTAAATCTAAAGCCCATCCCGGCATGGTTTTTGCCTAACTACGGTGATGCTATCGAGAGGTGATACCTTGCCAGATGGCGAACACCTTGCTTGAACCCCTCCATTTGGTTATGATTATAACGCGATGTCAACCCGAATGCGATGCACAACAACTGCTATCCTTTTCCTCATCTCACTTCTGACCTATGCCCATCCGAAGGAGGTCTCGCTCTATCGGAGGAAGGAGCAGGTCAGAGTAAAGGCCAGGTATCAGCGATATATCCTGAGATCACTTCCAGTCCTGATCGGTAGCGAGCGGATTTGGATCGATACGCCTCAGGGCAGGGGGATGCTGAGGCGGAATAGAGATTACATGATAGATTATGACACGGGCGAGATCCTGTTTCTGATGCCGGTTGAAGGTGAGATGACCGCCACGGTGGAGTATGAAACCTTGCCTTTCAAACTGAGGACCATTTACTCGCTCGACATTTTCAGGTCCAAGGGTGAGATCACAAAGGTTGAGCCCGAATCCCCGCCCCGGCCTGAGGAGACTCGGCCGTTTGTGATGAAACCCGAAGGGGGGTTGGAGGTGAGCGGGACGAAAACCCTTGGTATCTCCTTCGGAACGGGCCGATCCCTCACCCCCACGCAATCCCTCAGGGTGAACGTCTCGGGGAATGTCGGCCCCGATATTCAGGTGACGGCGATGTTGACGGATCAGGATCTTCCGATACAGCCGGAGGGAACATCGGAGGAGATACAGGATCTGGATAGGGTTCTCATCTCGATCGTCGGCCCCTTTTTCTCGGCCACCTTGGGGGATTACCAGGCGGGATTTGAGGGGAGCGAACTTGTGTTCACGCCGAAGTGGCTCCAGGGCGCCCAGTTGAAATTGAACCGCGGTGGATATCAGCTTACGATGTTGGGGGCCGCATCAAGGGGAAAATCGGGCTCTATGACCATCCGAGGCGTCGAGGGACGGAACCATTACAGGATCTCAGCCGACGGAAGATATGTGGTCGTCATAGCCGGCAGCGAGACCGTGTGGCTGAACGGAAGGAGGATGAGACGCGGCGAGGAGAACGATTACGTGATAAGGGATTACGGCGATCCGGTTATAGAGTTCACGCCGAGACATCTCATAACCTCCAACGACGTCATCAGGGTCGATTTCGAATACATAGATGAGGAGTCGCCATACAAGCAGGAGGTCTACGGCTTGGGCGGTAGGATGAACCTCTCAAACGGCTTCATTCAGGCCGATTACGCCCTCCAGTTCGACGACAAGTCCAACCCGTTTGAACCCCTCCCCAAGGAGGATCTGGAGCTTCTAAGGAGGGATATCAGGGTGAACGGTGAGGGTAGGGAGCTGGTGCCGCCGGCAAGGCATTCCGTATGGGGTATGTCCGCCGGGGGGGACTGGATCGGCGGAACGTCGTTCGATCTTGAGATGGCCTTAAGCTCTCTGGACGATAACACCTTCTCCGCCTTGAATCCGATAAGACGGGGCATGGCCTGGAGGGGAGCTCTGAGCTCCGACAGGGAGAGGTTTAAGCTCAACCTCTCCGCTCGCAGGATCGATGCCGACTTCTTCCAGATAGGCGCCACTCCTCAGAGCAGACTTCGCTCGGAGTATGAAAGCGAATATCAGACCGAGAGATTCAGCGACGTTCTGATCGGCGGGATTTGGAAGCCCTCTGTTCCCCCGACAGAAGGGAGATATGAGCTACAACTATCGGTTACTCCGATCAGATCGCTGCAGATGGAGACTGAGCTGAGCAGGTCGATGGAGGATTATCCCGATGATCTGGATATGGACTCGAACAGGATCACCTGGGTGCAGTCCCTGAGATACTCACATCCCTCCCTGATCAACCTGGATTTCGAGCACATCTACGGCAGAAGCGACAAGATGGGAAGACCGGATTATCTGGATCGATCCGATCGGCTATCGCTTTCACGTTCGATCGGTCCGGCGAGGACAGAGGTGCGGTGGAGGAGAACGGAGGTTAAGGATCTCAATCCCGAAGAGGGTTTCGACCGAAGTCGGAGGCGATCTCAGCTCGGCGGTGAGATCTCGCTTCTGGAGGGGAGATCAATTTCATTCCGGACGAAGTTGGATCTGGAGGAGATAGAGGGCAGGAATGATGGAGGATGGATGAGGGAGTCCTCCGCAAGGACGGCGAGTCTCGAGATGAACGCAAGGGGCAGATCGCTTGATCTGCGTGGGATCATATCCAGAAGGAGGCTTTCATCGATCTCATCAGGCGCTACAACCGTTAACCTGGCTGATATCTCACTCAGGATGGCTCCGTTCGATCGGATCTTATCGCTCGACATAGGCTATAGGATAGACAGGCGACTGGCTCCCAGGCGGCAGGAGATCTTCGTCAAAGTTCCAAAAGGGCAGGGCAACTACGTCAAGATCGACGAGTATCACTACCGCGAGGATTACATAGACGGGGAGTACATAAAGCTCATCAGAACGGTAGGCGATTTTCCCGTCGCATCGGTCGAGGCGTCAATGAGGGGAAGGGTTCAGCCTCGGGGGAAATTGAGATGGCTGACGGTCGAGGTGAGCTCCAACGTGGTGGAGGAGCAGGAGGCCGGCGATCTGGCGAAATTATACACGCTGAGGAGCTTACGGACGGAGAGGACGGTCTACGGCAGGGCGGTCAACAGGGTGAGATTGGAGCTCATGCCGTCCGAGAGAATGAGGTTCGGGGTCAGATGGAGCGCGACCGATTCCTTGAACAGGCGCACCAACGAGAGATCCCGATCGCTCCGAATTCGATCGTGGCGTTTCAGCGGCGATCAGAGGATCTCCAAACGGCTCTCGATCTTCCAGGAGATGGAGATATCCAAATCGAGCGAACGGATCGTGGATTCGGGTCAGATCGCCGCTCGGATAGAGGAGAGGGAGCTGACCGCCGCCGTCGGAATCAGGCATAGGATGTCTGGATCGTTCTACTGGGAGACCAAGCTTCAGCACGATGATAACAGCGGGCTTGACAGGGTCATCGCCAGCTCCAAAACGAGGGCGAGAATGACGAGCATGATCTGGTCCGTCAATTACTCCCTTGCCGGTAGGGGAAGGTTTATGGTATCCTACAGGCTCGGATTTGGCCGTGTCAGGGGCGAGATGCCTCTGACGACCTATAACCTCTATGACGGGCTGAGCCACGAGGTAAGGGTTTCGGCCGATTATCAGGCGTATAAGGTGACGGACGTGCTTTTGAGGTTCAACTACAGGTTCCTCTCCGCCGAGGGCAGGCCGGCCGAACACAGGGCGGAGATGGAAGCGGTCGCCGAGCTAT
>JAGGXZ010000038.1 GCA_021162805.1 Candidatus Poribacteria bacterium | reverse complement strand
CTGATCCAGCTTTAGCAGAGATCTCTGCTTGAAGGTGACCAGCATCAGTATTGCAGAAGTCGATGAATCCTGTTATTATTCTCCTGTTGATTTCCTCTCCCATTTTGTGTGCCTCTTAGGGTCTCTCTCTAGGGGGCATTATAATTATACCTTTTCTTCTCCCTCTGTAGAAAGCTGGGGAATTTCTGGATTCTTACTGACTTACCCCCGGTTGAGTTGATCGTTCACGGGCTGGGCGTTCCTATCTCAAGATAACCCTTTTCCCTTTTCCTCTCGTCCGACTTACACTGAAGCGATTCTCCTCCCCTTCCTCCTCATATCATATATGTTATAATCCTAAACGGCCGGAGAGAGATAGAATGGAATTAACAGGAAGGGTGATCTGGAGATATTCGGAAGCCAATCATAACGCCCTATGCGCTCTCGGGTCGTCATGTGAGGGATCAGCCAAATTCATGTCCTCGGAAAGGGCCGATCCCTCACCTGGCGATGTGATCTGCTACTCCTTCAGGACATCTGAGTTGGAGATAATCAGGGAGGAAGTGAGGGCGATGAGGGAGGCCTACGGCGATAAAATTGTGCTCATAGCCGGCGGCCCTCATCCGAGCGGCGATCCATACGGAGCGCTGAAGCTGGGTTTCGATAAGGTCTTTACAGGACCTTGCGAGGAGGAGATGGCGAGCTTTCTACGGAGGGAGATACCGGACGATGAGGAAATTATAACCGGCCGCTCCTTCGACATATCCAAATATCCTATCTCCTCCGATCATCTCCCCCTGCCAAGAGGGATCGAGATATCTAGAGGATGTCCATACGGTTGTCGTTTCTGCCAGGTCTCATATGTCTTCGGATTTAAGGTCTATCATAGATCTCCCGAATCGGTTATCGAATTCGTTTCCAGACGCGGGATGAAGATCGTCAGATTCGTCGCCCCGAACTCCCTCGCCTATATGGCTGAGAAGAGGGGAGAGCCTAATCTAAATGCCATAGAGAAATTGCTCGTGGGATTGCGAAGGGCGGGCGCGAGACAGATATTCTTCGGAACCTTCCCCTCAGAGATCAGGCCCGATTGGGTGAAACCGGAGGCGATGAGGCTGATCAAGGAGCTATGCGATAACAGAACTGTTGTCATCGGAGCGCAATCGGGAAGCGATAGAATGCTCAAACTGATGGGCAGAGGACACTCAGTCGAGGATGTGAGAAGGGCAGTGGAGATCACAAAACAGGCGGGGCTTGAGCCGAGGATCGACCTGATATTTTTTGCCCCGGACGAGAACGAGGAGGATCGTCAGGCTACGTTCGAGTTTGCCGAGGAGATGGGGAGGATGGGCGTCGTGACCTACGCCCATATCTTCATGCCCCTGCCCGGAACACCGTGGGCAAACCGGTTGCCTCAGATCGATTCGAAATCGCTCAAACGGATCGAGTCCCTCGTCGGCAGGGGAATCGTCAAGGGAAACTGGAGAAGACATCTACAGATATTAGGGATAAAGTAGGATCGGCTCAATCCTGCTCCTAAAAGCCTCACATTCCCCCTTCCATCTCTCGATCAACCCCTCAATTTCAACCCCGTCCCCCCCTTCAATCGCCCTTCTGGCCGATTCGGTCCCGTAGAGACGATCGAAGTGATCGTTGAGGACGAGCTTATCGGGATATAACCTTTTGATCGTAAGAAGCAGCCGGAGGACGGTCCTGACGGGACGAAATCTCCGCCGATCGATGATATGTATCTGAGCGCCGCCACAGAGATCGCCTTTGTATTTCGAGAAAGCAGGCTTAAAGAAACAGGGCCTCAAGGCGGCTCCCTCAGGTTCCGGTGTCTCGTCGGTCAGAAGATATGGATCGATCCAGGACGCTCCGAAGAGCTCAAACGGTCTCGTGGTACCCCTTCCTTCCGAATAGATTCGTCCCCTCGAACAGGCACGTTCCGGGATAGAGGATAGCCGTTGCGGGGGTTGGCATATTAGGAGAGGGCATCACCCATTCTAGACCGGTCTCGTCGAACTACGTGTCCCTCCGCCATCCTCTCATCGGTATGACCTCCAGATCAAGCTCAAGCCCTCTATCCTCGCGATACAACTTGGCCAGTTCGCCGGGCGTCAGGCCGTATCTGATCGGCACGGGGTGCATGCCGACGAATGAAATCAACCCTTGTTCGAGGATCGGCCCCTCTATGATCGTTCCGGTTATGGGATTGGGCCTGTCAAGCAAGATGAAAGATATCCCGGCCTCGGACGCCGACTCCATGCACAGGAACATCGTCGATATGTAGGTGAAGAACCTCGCTCCGACATCCTGTATGTCGTAGATAAGCAGCTCCAGATCGGAGAGCATCCCTATCTCAGGCTTCCTCAAGGGGCCATAGAGGCTGATGACGGGGATGTCGTATCTGGGTTCGTGGAAATTCCCTATGCTTTCGCCCGGCGATCCGGTCTGATATAACCCGTGCTCAGGTGAGAATATCAGCTCGACCTTAACCCCCTGTTCGATCAGGATGGATATGTTGTCGCGAAGTTTCTCATCCACCCCCGTCGAGTTGGTCACCAATCCGACCTTCGCTCCCCTAAAGGCATCCATTCTCTCTCTGACCATCACCGTCAATCTGGTCATTTCTTCATCAGCCTCTCTATCAGATCGGCCGGCTCGGTCTGCCAGCTGGAGTAGAGCATGTAGCGATAGCCTTTATCGGGTTTATAGATCGTCACACCATTTGGCCCTGACGCCATCGGGATAGCGGCGATGGCGATCAATACGGAGATCAAGCTCATTCTCCGTTATTTAAGATGGTTCGCCTTAGCAAACACCCCCGTCGTCAATCTTCGGAGCTGCTTCAACTATATTTTCTCCATCGTCTTGGCGTTAACAATAGGAAGACGATTTACCCGGCCACCTCGATCTGCTGCAACCCTACAAACCGAGGAAGGTCTTCTACAGCTCCGGAGTACTCCTCCAGACACAATTCTAGGACTTCCTTCAGGTTCTGGTGTGAAGTGCACCCATTATTTTGGACACATTTTTGGGCGATCTTATTGGGAGGTAACCCATTACCCTGGGAATCAGAAGGAGATCTGACCAACCCTCCTTCTGATTCCCCTCTTTCCGCCACCCTTATTTTATCACACCTGGCTATCTCTTTCAACCCCATTGGCTCTCTTCCTCCACCTTTGCTCGAACTCCTTTGGAGTCAGATATCCCAAAGCCGAGTGAACTCTCTTCTGCATGTAGACCACCTCTAGGAAATAGCCTATCCTTCTCCTAGCATCCTGTATATCTTCATACTCGTTGAGATAAACTTCTTCCTCCTTCAACGTCCTTATCAGCCTCTCCGCATATGCATTCTGCTGAGGTGCTCCCTTTGATGCCATGCTTATCTTTATCTCTTTTAGAGGCATATTGAACTCCTTGATCCGAGTGATGAATCTCCGCAGATGAGTAAGAGCTTAGCGCTTTATGTAGAGCGGAAATGGTCAATTGCTCATCCAGGCTACCTGATATCTCCCATCCTCTTATTGATCTTGTAAATACGTCCATCAAAACCGCTAAATATGCATACTCTCTCTTCAGACGGATGTATGTTATGTCCCCACACCAAACCTGATTTGGCCTCACTATCTGAATATCCTTTATCAGATTAGGATATTTGCCAAGGTGGTGATTTGAAAGGGTAGTTTTGAGGTATCCTCTCACTTGCACTTTTCTTCTCTCATGATTCTCAGGACCCTCTTGTGGTTGACAGCGTATCCTCTTCTTCTCAGCTCTGCCGTCATACGGCGATAACCATATCTGGGAAACTCCATCGCTATCCTTTCTATCTCCTCTCTAAGGAGCAAGTCATCTTCCTTGGTTGATCTGTAATAATAGGAGCTGGGAGCGCAATCGAGGATTTGGCATAGGAGCCTGACCGGATATTCCTCCTTGAGCATCTCTATCACTTCCCTCTTCTGATAGCCCAGCAGACTGAATACTTTTTTTGAGACGCTCAGTTCATAAGTGAGCTTCCCTACTAACCTCTCAAGCTCTGCTATTCTCTGGTGCTCTTTTGAGTTGGCTCCAGGAGTAAAGATCAGGTGTGCTCTCTCCAAGAACTGCTTCT
>JAGGXZ010000037.1 GCA_021162805.1 Candidatus Poribacteria bacterium | reverse complement strand
GATAGGGATGAGAAGATGAAAAGATTTGATTCTTTTTCGGCCTTTGGTGCCGGGAGGGGAGATTTTACCCTTATCAAAGCGTTGAAAAGCCCTGGGGGGATCAAAATCTGCTTGACGTTTTAAGGATTACATAGTATACTATTAGTTTGCGCATCCAATCCCAGGCCTAACCTCACACCGAATAAGGTGATAAGATAATGCCTCAAAAAATTAAGTATGGAAGAAGGGAAAGGTTATCCTTCGCTAGGATCCCTGAGGTAATGGAGCTTCCCAACCTGATAGAAATCCAGAAGAAATCCTACGAGGATTTCCTCCAGAAAGATATTCCTCCTGAGCAAAGGGAGGATAAGGGCCTTCAGGCAGTCTTTAAGGAGATCTTCCCGATATACGATCTGACTGAAACCTCCTATCTCGAGTTCGTAAGCTATTCGATAGGGAAGCCCAAATACGAGGTAAATGAATGTCAGGAGCGGGGTATGACCTATGCAGCCCCGCTGAAAATAAGGGTAAGACTCGTAGTTCGCGAAAAGGACAAGGAGACTGGGGAGAAGCAGATCCTGGATATCCGGGAATCCGATGTCTACATGGGCGAACTACCTCTGATGACGGAAAGGGGCACGTTCGTCATAAACGGCGCTGAGAGAGTCGTAGTAAGTCAACTGCACAGATCCCCCGGCGTCACCTTCAACGAGGAGCTCCATACCAGCGGCAGGAAACTCTTCTCGGCTAAGATAACCCCATACCGAGGGGCGTGGCTGGAGTTCGAATACGATTCGAGTGGTGTAATCCATGTCAGGCTTGATAGAAGGAAACGGATGCTGGCCACCGTGATTTTGAGAGCGCTGGGCTGGGAGAGCGATGAGGAGATCCTCTCCCTGTTCGCCGATTCGGAGGAGATCGAGATAAAGGGATGGGACGACGAGATCGTAGAGGTAAGGCGAGAGGAATTCGATACGCTGCTCAATAGGGTTGCCGCTGAGGATATCCAAGATCCTGTGACAGATGATCTGATCCTCACGATGGGCGAGAGAATAGGCGGTATCGAGGTCCAGAGGTTAAAGGCGAGCTCCATCGGTGTGGTTAAAGTCCTGCACGAAAGCTTCCCCTCACATCTTATAGGCAGGATACTCTCCAAACCGGTGGTTGATGAGGAGACCGGCGAGGTCATAGCGGAAATCAACGACGAGATAACCTATGAGATGTTGAAGAGATGTTATCAGCAGGGAATCAGAAGGGTGACCGTCCTCAAGGAGGAAGATGCCAGTAGGATAGAAAACCTTCGGGCAACGCTTAAAAAAGATGATACCTCATCGATGGAAGAGGCGCTCGTCGAGATATTCCGTAAGCTCCAGCCTAGCGATCCGCCGACGATCGAAAGCGCCAAGCTGAGGTTTCAGAGATTGTACTTTGATCCGCTGCGATATGACCTCTCAGCGGTAGGAAGGTATAAGATGTCAAAGAAGCTCAACCTTCGGATCACCGATCTCGATCTGCTGGAAACCCTCGTCTTCCTCGATACATCCGTATACAAGGAGACGGCCGAAAGGTTGGGATTAGACGGATCGAAGGAGGAGGTAGCCGCCAACATCTCGCGTCTGAATGAGGAGGAGAGAAGGGAGATACTTGAAAAGTTCGGCTACAACTTCGACTCAGATATTCGCGTCCTGACGAAGAGGGATATACTCGAGACGCTGAGATACCTTATAAAGGTCGAGAACGGCGAGGGGGAGATAGACGATATCGATCACCTTGGCAACAGAAGGGTTCGCACCGTAGGGGAGCTTCTGCAGAATCAAGTTCGCCTTGGGCTCACCAGACTCGCTAGATCCATAAAGGACAGAATGGCGATAGTGGATATGAGCGAGGCGCACCCACATGATCTGGTCAACCACAAACCCCTTAGCAGCGCCATCAAGGATTTCTTTGGAAGCAGCCAACTGTCCCAGTTCATGCAGCAGACCAACCCGCTGGATGAGTTGACCCACAAACGCCGATTGAGTGCTCTGGGACCTGGAGGTCTTCGCCGCGATAGGGCTACGTTTGAGGTTCGTGACGTGCATCGTACCCATTACGGCCGCGTCTGCCCAATAGAAACCCCTGAAGGTCCGAGCGTCGGCCTGATCGTCTCGCTCAGCACCTATGCCAGGATTAACGAGTACGGATTCCTGGAGACGCCCTACCGTAAGGTCAAAAACGGATATGTCACGGACGAGATCGAATATCTCACCGCCGATGAGGAGGATCAGTACGTCATAGCCCAGGCTAACGCCAAGACGGATGAGAACGGAAGGCTGCTGGGCGATAGAATTGTAACCAGATACAGGGGCGATTTCCCGGAGATGCCACCTGAGAAGGTGGATTATATAGATGTCTCACCGAAACAGACAGTAAGCGTTTCCGCTTCGCTGATACCCTTCCTCGAACATGATGATGCCAACAGAGCTTTGATGGGATCGAACATGCAGAGACAGGCGGTTCCGCTTCTGATTCCCGAAGCGCCATTGGTCGGTACAGGTATGGAGCATAAAGCCGCCGTTGATTCCAACGCCGTGGTGATCGCCAAGAGAGCCGGTATTGTAGAGAGCGTCTCGGCGGACGAGATCATCATCCGCGCCGATGAGGCCTTAGATCTGGAGGATGAGGGCAAGATCGGCCAGAGGGGCGAATACTCCTTCACCGAAATGGGATACGACGTATATAAGCTTCTCAAATTCAAGCGGACTAACGGCGGAACCTGTATCAACCAAAGACCTATAGTCAAGGTGGGGGAACACGTCGAGGCCGGACAGGTCATCGCCGACGGAAGCTGTTCCGATCAAGGCGAGCTGGCTCTAGGCGCCAATGTGCTTGTGGCCTTCATGCCCTGGGAGGGGTATAACTTCGAGGATGCCGTGGTCATAAGTGAGAGATTAGTTCAGGAGGACGTTTACACCTCTATCCACCTCGAGGAGTTCGAGATAGAGGCTAGGGACACCAAGATGGGGCGCGAGGAGATTACGAGGGACATACCGAACGTCAGCGAGGAACAGCTCAGAAATCTCGACGAGGACGGTATCATCAGGATCGGCTCCTATGTCAAGCCGGGGGATATCCTGGTGGGTAAGGTCACACCTAAGGTGGAAACCGATCTCGGCCCAGAGGAGAAGCTACTGAGGGCCATCTTCGGCGAAAAGGCAAGTGATGTCAGGGATGCGTCCCTCTACGCCAAGCCCGGCGTCGAGGGAGTGGTGGTAGACGTGAAGGTCTTCTCACGTAAGGAGAGGGAGAAGGATAAGCTTGCCAGGTTGCGCGAGGAGTCCCAGATCAAAGAGGCCGAGAAGGAGTGCGAGGCGACGATAAACCTGATCAACCAGCGCAAGGAGCAGGAGATCAGAAGGCTACTCCTCGGCCAGATGCTCGCCATTAACCTGGAGAAAGATGGCGAGATCATAGGTCGAAAGGGCGATATTATAACCGAGGAGATGTTGGATAGCGGCCTACCGCTCGATGAGTTCATAATAGCCGATGCCGCCGTCACCAGACAGATAAGCCGTATCAAAAGGTTGGCTCAAGGGCGAATCGAGGCCGCCCTTGCGGCCAAGAAGGAGAAGATCGAGAAGATCAAGGGCGGCGATGAACTGAAACCTGGCGTCATCAAGCTGGTAAAGGTCTACATCGCCACTAAGAGAAAGATATCGGTCGGCGATAAGATCGCTGGAAGACACGGGAACAAGGGGGTCATCGCCAAGATATTGCCCAAGGAGGACATGCCATATCTGGAGGACGGCACGCCGGTGGACATAATCCTTAACCCGCTGGGTGTCCCATCCCGAATGAACATAGGGCAGATACTGGAAACCCATCTAGGATGGGCCGCCAAAGCTCTCGGGCTTTACATAGCCTCCCCGGTATTCGACGGCGCTACTGAGGAGGACATCAAGGGGCTGCTTAAGAAGGCTGGGCTTCCGATTTCAGGGAAGACCAGACTCTATGACGGCAGAACGGGAGAGCCCTTTGAGCAGGAGGTCACCGTCGGCTGGACCTACATCATGAAGCTCCACCACCTCGTGGACGATAAGATCCACGCCCGATCGATAGGCCCTTACTCCCTCGTCACGCAACAACCGCTGGGCGGCAAGGCACAGCAGGGCGGCCAGAGGCTGGGCGAGATGGAGGTATGGGCGCTCGAGGCATATGGTGCCGCCTACTCGCTTCAGGAGATGCTCACCGTCAAATCCGATGACGTGGTCGGTAGAAGCCGGATATATGAGGCGATGGTCAAAGGGGAAAACGCACCCGAACCCGGAATACCCGAATCCTTCAACGTCCTGGTCAAGGAACTGCAAAGCCTCGCCCTTAGCGTACAACTTGAAAGGGAAACTTCAAAGGAACCGGAGGAAGCGTCCCTTCCTGAGGATTGGGACGAGTGGTTTTCCTAACCATGGGAGGTTAAGGTTGAGATCCTCTCTTAACCTCAACCTAGACCTTAACCTATGAGGAGGAATCCCAAATTGCAGATGCGTAATACATCGAACATCACAAATCCGAACAATTTCGATATTATATCCATAAAATTGGCCTCCCCGGAGGAGATCAAATGGTGGGCCAAGCGGACGGCATGTCACTGTCCGCCGCCCAAAAACCTCACCTGCTCCTGCGGTGAGGTCAAAAAACCGGAGACGATAAACTACAGGACGTTTAAGCCCGAACGGGACGGGCTGTTCTGTGAAGCGATCTTCGGTCCCGTCAAGGACTGGGAGTGTAGCTGCGGCAAATACAAGAGGATCAAGAACAAAGGGATAGTATGTGATAAATGTGGGGTTGAAGTTACCCAGTCCCGCGTTAGGCGGGAGAGGATGGGATATATTCAGCTTGCCGCTCCCGTCACTCATATCTGGTTCTTCAAGGGAACCACCATCAACCCAATCGGAACAATCTTGGGAACCAACTTCTCCCTGCGGGATCTGGAGAGGGTCATATATTTCGAGTCCTACATCGTCATAGACCCCGGCGATAGCCCATTGGAATACAGGCAGAGGCTCACCGAGGAGGAATACATCAGATATAAGGAACACTACAACTTCCATGCTGAAATGGGCGCATCCGCTTTGAAGAAGGTTCTCTCGCATATCGATCTGGACAGAGAGATAGAGATGGTCAAGGAAGAGCTCCAGAACACCAATTCGAAGCAGAAACGGAAGAAGCTCCAGAAGCGATTGAAGCTGCTTTACGGCTTCAAGCAGTCGGGCAACAGGCCGGAGTGGATGATCCTAGACGTGATCCCCGTGCTTCCTCCTGAGTTGAGGCCGTTGGTCGCCCTGGACGGCGGAAGGTTCGCCACCTCCGATCTGAATGACCTCTACAGACGGGTCATAAACCGCAACAACCGGCTCAAGAGGTTGATGGATCTGCATGCACCCGAGGTCATCATTCGAAATGAAAAGCGGATGTTACAGGAATCGGTGGATGCGCTTTTGGATAACGGCAGACACGGGAGAGTCGTCAGAGGTCCCCGCAACCGACCGCTGAAGTCGCTGAGCGATATGTTGAAGGGCAAGACAGGTCGGTTCCGTCAGAACCTGCTCGGCAAACGGGTGGATTACTCCGGCAGATCGGTCATCGTTATCGGACCGGAGCTGAAGATGGATGAGTGCGGCCTGCCGAAGAAAATGGCCACCGAGCTGTTTAAACCCTTCATCATACATAAGCTTCAGGAGAGGGGATATGCCCAGGCGATCCGAAGCGCCAAGAGGATGGCTGAGAGGATCTCACCCGAGGTATGGGAGGTGCTGGAGGAGGTCATAGCCGAGCATCCGGTGCTTCTCAACCGCGCGCCCACACTTCACAGACTCGGCATACAGGCCTTTCACCCTATGCTCGTCGAGGAGAAGGCCATAAGGATCCATCCCCTAGTGTGTAAGGCCTTCAACGCCGATTTCGACGGCGACCAGATGGCGGTCCATGTCCCGCTTTCTGCCGAGGCTCAGGTTGAGGCTAAGCTGTTGATGAACGCCGAGAGGAACCTCCTCAAACCGGCACACGGCTGGCCGATAGCCGTCCCCACCCTGGACATGGTCCTCGGCATAGACTACCTGACCAAGGAGAAACCGACCGAGGAAAAGGACGGAAACATTCCCGTCTTCCCATCGCCCGATGACGTGATATACGCCCATAACCTCGGCCATCTCGATCTACACTCCTACATCAAGCTCAGGGTAGACGGACACATCATCACCACCACCGTCGGCAGGGTGATCTTCAATCAGATAATCCCGGAGGAGCTTACCTTCTACGATGAGGAGGCGAAGGGGGAGATCCACTTCCTCAACAAGGAAGTTCACGCCCGTGAGATCTCAGACCTCGTCGCGATGGTTTTCGATAAGTGCGGCAATCGGAAGACGGTCGAGTTCCTCGATAACGTGAAGGAGCTGGGTTTTCACTATGCCACCGTCTCCGGGGTCTCGATGAGCATAGACGATCTGATAATACCGAAGGAGAAGTGGGAGCTGATCGAGCAGGCACGTAAGGAGGCCGAGGAGGTCGAGAAGAACTACAGAGACGGGTTGATCACCAACAGCGAGCGGTATAACAAGGTGGTCAGCATCTGGAGCAATCTGACAAGGGAGATAGAGGCCGTCCTGATCGATGCCCTGCGCAAGGGTCGAGAAGATGAGATTCCGGGGTTCAATCCCGTCAACATAATGGTGGATTCCGGGGCGAGGAGCAAGAAGGAGCCGATAAGGCAGCTTGCCGGAATGCGAGGGTTGATGACCAAACCCTCAGGAGAGATCATCGAACGACCGATATTCGCAAACTTCAGGGAAGGATTGACCGTTCTGGATTACTTCATCTCCACTCACGGTGCCCGTAAAGGGTTGGCCGATACCGCCATTAAAACCGCAAGCTCAGGATATCTGACCCGAAAGCTCATAGATGTCGCCCAGGATGTGGTCATCACGGAGGAGGATTGCGGGACGCTAAACGGGATCGTCAAAAGCTCGCTCGAAGAGGAGGAAGCCGGCGAAACGTTGGGAAACAGGGTCTTCGGGAGAACAGCCCTGGAGGATATCAAACATCCGATCACTGGGGAGCTGATAGTTAAAGCGGGGGATCTCATAGACCGCGAGGCCGCCAGGAAGATCGACGAGGCCGGAATAACGGAGGTGAAGATCAGATCAGTGCTGACATGCGAGACGACACACGGGATCTGCCGTAAATGTTACGGTATGGATATGACCACGGGCAAGCTCGTCGATATCGGGGAGGCGGTTGGGATCATAGCGGCTCAATCCATCGGGGAACCCGGAACTCAGCTGACGATGAGAACCTTCCACACGGGCGGAGCCGTCGTCGCATCGGAACAGACCGAGATAACGGCCAAAAACGACGGAGTGGTGAAGTATCAAAACGTCAGGTTCGTCAAGCGCCCCGACGGCGAGATAGTTTCGCTGTCAAGACACGGCCAGATAAGCATATTGGACGAGACAGGATATGAACGTGAGCGACATAGGGTTATGGTCGGCGCCAGGATAAAGGTCGAGGACGGCGGGCAGATCCATAAAGGCGACGTGCTGCTGGAGTGGGATCCGGATCACCTGCCCATTCTGACGGAGGTCGGCGGCAAGGTCAAGTTCTTCGATATCGTCGAGGGTCTCACGATGTCGCTGCATATAGATGAGATAACCGGAATGGTCACGCCCGTCATAATAGAGCCCAAGGACACGAAGCTGCAGCCGAGGATCGAGGTGTTGAACGATAAAGGGGAATCCATCGGAACATATCACATGCCGACGGGAGCACACCTATCGGTGGATGACGGCGATATGGTTCATCCCGGGGATACGCTGGCCAGGATTCCGAGGGAGAGGGCAAAGGCAAGGGACATAGTCACCGGTCTTCCCAGGGTTACGGAACTCTTCGAGGCCCGTCGACCGAAGGACGCAGCCTTCATCGCCGAGATAGACGGATATGTCAGGATAATCGGCACGAGCAGAGGAGTGAGGCTTGTCAAGATCGAGAATCCTGATGAGGGGATCGAGAGCGAGACGTACAGGATACCGATCGGGAAACACATGATCGTTCGAGAGGGTGAGTGGGTGAGAGCCGGAGATCGACTGACTGAGGGGCCGCTTAACCCACATGATATCCTTAGGGTTCGAGGCGAGACGGCGGTGCAGTCCTATCTGGTTAACCAGATCCAGGAGGTATACCGGGCGCAGGGAGAGCGGATAAACGACAAGCACATAGAGGTTATAGTACGGCAGATGATGAAGAAGGTACGGATAGAGGATCCGGGGGATACGGAGTTTCTGGAGGGAGATCAGGTGGACAGAGTCCTCTTCAGGCAGGAGAACGAGCGAGTGGTGAGTCAGGGAGGCAGGCCGGCTACCGCCCAACCGATCCTTCAGGGGATAACGAAGGCTGCGTTGACCACGGAGAGTTTCATCTCAGCCTCATCCTTCCAGCAGACGACAAAGGTGCTGACGGAGGCAGCGCTATACGGAAAGAAGGATAAGCTCAAGGGGCTCAAGGAGAACGTCATCGTCGGCAGATTGATCCCCGCAGGAACAGGCGTGCCCCAGTTGAGAAGGATCGAGGTCTACGAGAAGGGATCTCTCCCGCCGGAGGAGAAAGGAGAGTCCTCTGAGACGGGGGCGATCCCTGCCGATGATTGATCCTAACATAGGGGCGAGGCGTGCCTCGCCCCTAACCGGAGGCTATCTATGCCGATAAAGGAGGGAGATCTGGTACTGGTTTACCTCCCCGATGATTCCACCTACCTGGTGGCCGCGCAACCGGATAAAACCCTTGGAACACATAAGGGAAACCTGAACCTCGGCGACCTGATCGATAGGGAATATGGTGATATTATACAGCTTTCAAGATCCCCCGCATACCTTCTTGAACCCAGCATAGAGGATCTGATTATGAAGGTGCAAAGGGGGACGAATATCGTCTACCCGAAGGAGATCGGGCTGTTGCTTCTGGCGGCGAACATACGGAGCGGCCGTAAGGTTCTGGAGATAGGAACCGGATCGGGAGCGTTGACCATAGCGCTGGCCTTCGCCGTTGCACCCGAAGGCAGAGTGTATACCTATGATGTTAGGGAGGATTTCCTGAAACTCGCCAGACGAAACGTGGAACGGGCCGGGGTTTCAGATTATGTGGAGTTCGGATTGAAAAAACCCGGCGAACCGGTAGCCCAGGACATGATGGATGCCGTTATCCTGGATATACCCGCTCCATGGGATGAGATCGAAACGGTTAAATCCGCCCTCAAGCCCAGCGGGAGGTTGGTAAGCTTAAACCCGACATATAACCAGATAGAGAGGATGGCCGAGACGCTCAGAAAAGATGGGTTCGTGATGATAAGGTCAATGGAGATCTTATGTAGGCCGATCCTCGCCCGGGAGGGACGAACGAGGCCCGTCCAACAGATGGTAGCCCATACGGAGTTCATTCTCACGGCCGCATATGTAGGCGACACCTCCGCTCATCGAGAGACCGAGCGATGAAAAGATGGCTTATCACAGTTCTAGCGTTCACGTTTCTCACGACTTTATCGATCCAATCCGATGGGGATCAGAAACGCGTGGCGGTCCTCTATTTCGAGGATCACTCACATTTCAACTCCCCGGCCGGATGTCTGCCCTCATGGTGGATCTTCAGGTGGTTTCTCGGCGGAAGGCCGAAGGGCAAGGAGGTATGGGATCTCGAGGATGGATTTCGCAAAATGATGAACGAAGCCCTTGCCAAATCGGAAGTTTATGAGCCCATACCACCTGAGAGGATAGAGGAATTCTGTCGGAAGATGAACGTCAAGGTGAAAGATCTGGGAGAGAGGGAAGATCTGAGGGCGCGCTTGGCGGAGGAGTTAGATCTGGACACCATGATCACCGGCGAAGTGCTTAAGTTCGGCCAGGAGAGATTCAGGGGGATCGTGGGCGGTAAAAGCCGCATCACGGGAAACGTGCTAACGGGTGTTGGATTGAGAGGTTATTTCTACGTGGCTACCGTGGCGATCAAACTGCATATCTACGACCGATCCGGCGGGGAGATCTCCTCCTTCAAGATAGGCAAAAAGGCCACTCATCAGTTCGGAGCTATCGGAGCCGGTCCGATCGAAACCGTTATCTCCGATATGGGGCTGGAAACCCGGTTCGGTGCTCGACCGATCTCCAGCAAGATAACCAAAAAACATCCCATAGTCGAAAGTGAGGAGCTCGACAGGATAAAGTTCGCGTCGCCGCAATATCATAAAACCCTCTTTGGAATAGCGACGGATTCGGCGCTGGAAGAGGCGGTCTACAGGATAAGGCAGGAGATAGGTCCACGGCCGCCCAAGAAGGAGGTGAAACAGGGCCTCATTGAGGGCGAGATAATGCATGTCTCAGAGGATGGGACGATCTTCGTTAATGTCGGATCGGATAAAGGGGTCACCGTCGGGATGAGATTTGAGGTGCTCTCCACCATCCCGCTTATCGATCCCGACACGGGTGAAGTGCTCGGTAAGACGACGGAGAGGATCGGCGTGATAGAGATCACCGAGGTCGAGAGCGGAAGGCTTTCAAAGGCGAAGGCTGTGAAGGGAAACGGATTCAAAAAAGGAGATGTGATCCGCAACCTGGGAGAAAATCAAGGATTTGGGCGAGACGTACGCTAGCTTGAACGTCCCGCCCTATCGGTCATCGGGTCTTAAGCCCTGCCCAGGTGTATGCCAGCTTCCCGTTCGGTTCTACGGCCACCGACGGCCCCTCCAGATCTGAAACCCTGAAGAAGGCTATGTGAGCCCTTCCGGACCAGACCCTTATCCCGACCCTACCGGAATCCCACGCCTTGGTCTGATCCTCATACTCCAGCGTCCACTCGTCGGGCTCTTTCTCGGCTGCATCCCATACTTTGATCTGGAATTTAAATCCCTCCGCCCGCACCTTTATCCAGGTCCATTTATCCGTGCTCTTCACGTCCGGTTTCTTCGCGTTGTCGGGTGTGTTCTCGTTTCCTCCGGTTATAGTAGCTATATGCAATCCGGTATCCTGATCGAGCTCTATGAGGTAGCAGTTATTGAAATCACCGTTCTGATCTCGGAAAACTATCGGCCCGTCGGAATCCATGTTAGAGTCCTTCGTCCAGTCCATATCCTTCCACAACACCTCAATAAACCCGTCGGTGAACGTGAGGTTTTTGACATAGGCGAGGCAATTGGTCCCACTTGCGACGGAAGCCTCCATCACCTCCGGTCCGTGTTCCGGTGGATCGTCCTTGACGATCTTGATATCGCCGTTGCCGGGTATCAGATCCCATTGACTGAGATCGCCCTTGAAATCGTCCTCAAACAGCGTGGCTGCTTGAGCGTAGAGGAACAGGCACAGGAGAAACGATAAAGAGATCAGAATCACCCTCATGGCCATCCCCTCCTCACATGAAATTTGGCATTCGAGATTTTACCAGTTTTCTAAGGGAAAATCAAGGCGAGAGCAAAGCTCTCTAGGGCTTAAGGGGTTTTCAACGCTTTTCGACAGCGCTGTAGTGATAAGCCCCCGTGCCTGCCGGACTCGAGGATACGCACAGGAGCGTGCCCTCTATCATGCCTGATTATACCAAATCATTGAAAAGCCCTGGAACAGGACTTCTCAAAAGTTCATGGGGCGTGAGATGAGGAAAATCTAGGCAGCATAAGGGTTTTTGAGCAAATTCGCGATAGATTAGAGCGCGAATTTCCTTTGAATCACTTACACCATCTAGGCCTTT
>JAGGXZ010000036.1 GCA_021162805.1 Candidatus Poribacteria bacterium | reverse complement strand
CGAGGATGCCGAAAGTTCAGGAGGTTGTGAGGGATTTCTTCGGTAAGGAGCCGCACAGGGGGATAAATCCGGATGAGGTGGTTGCGATGGGCGCTGCGATACAGGCTGCGGTGTTGACCGGTGAGGAAGGGGTCAAGGACATACTGCTGCTGGACGTCACACCGCTTTCCCTGGGCGTCGAGGCCCGCGGAGGTCTGTTCGTCAAGATAATCCCGCGCAATACCACCATACCGACCCGTATGAGTAAAATCTTCACAACGGTGGTAGATAACCAGAAGAGCGTCAGGATACACGTGCTCCAGGGCGAGAGGGAGATAGCCTCCGAGAACAAATCGCTTGGCATCTTCGAGCTGACCGATCTTCCACCCGCTCCCAGAGGCGAGCCCAGGATAGAGGTGATGTTCGACATCGACGCCAATGGTATCGTCCACGTCTCGGCCAAGGACGTCAAAACCGGAAAAGAACAAAGCATGCGGATCGAACCTTCGGGTGGCTTGACAGAGGAGGAGATAAAGAGGATAATAGATGAGTCGAAAAAGCATGAGGAAGAGGACAAAAAACGCAAGGAGCTGATACTGGCGAGGAACAGAGCTGATTCGGCGTTGTATTCGGCGGAGAGGCTTTTGAGGGAGAGGAGGGATGAGATCTCTCAGGATACCGCTGAATCGCTTGAGGTTTGTTCCTCTAAGCTTAAGGGGGTTATGTCTGAGGATGATCCCCAGAGTATAAACGAGCTTACGGATAAGCTCGTGGATCTGCTGGCCAAAGCCTCCGATGAGATCGAGAGGGCCGGATCGAAGTCAGAGGATTCGGCCCGACAAGAGGAAGGGGAAATGAGCGAAAATGGCTAAAAGGGATTATTACGAGATTCTAGGCGTAAGCAGGGACGCCTCACAGGAGGAGATCAAGCGGGCCTATAGAAGGCTCGCTATGAAATATCATCCTGACAAAAATCCCGGCGATAAGGAGGCCGAGGAGAGGTTCAAGGAGGTTAACGAGGCATATGAGGTGCTGAGCGATCCGGAGAAGCGGGCGAGATACGATCAGTTCGGACATGCCGGCTTCAGAGGACCTACCGGAACGGGAGGGGATTTCAGCTTCGATTTCGGATTCGGCGCCTTTGAGGATATCATATCCGATATCTTCGGCGATTTCAGCGACTTCTTCGGAGGCAGCAGAAGACGAGCTGGGCCCAGGCGCGGCGACGATATACGGTACGATCTGGAGGTCACTTTGGAGGAGATCTTAGCAGGCAAGACGGTTCCGATCGAGGTGATCCGTACGGAGACGTGCCCGAGGTGTCACGGCACAGGCTCAGCTTCACCGCCCAAAACCTGTCCTCGATGTGGCGGTAGAGGGAAGATATCCTTCAGACAGGGATTCTTTACCGTCTCACAGACCTGTCCTCAGTGTGGGGGAACCGGTCGGGTGATAACCGATCCGTGTCCTCAGTGCGGCGGCAGAGGGGTCATAAGGCGTAAACGCAGAATTGAGATCAACATCCCCAAAGGGGTTGAGGAGGGTACCGTGCTGAGGGTGCCGGGACAGGGAAATGCCGGGATGAACGGCGGTCCACCCGGTGATCTGCTCGTGGTCATACACGTCAAAAAGCATGATAGGTTCGAAAGACGCGGGAATGACCTGCTGACCACTGTGAGCATCTCATTCATCCAGGCAGCCCTTGGCACCGAGGTGGAGGTTCTAACCCCAGGCGGTTCAACCGTCAAGCTCAGGATACCGCCGGGGACACAGAGCGAATCGATCTTGAGGATCAAGAACAAAGGGCTGCCGTATATGGACGGTTTCGGATCAGGAGATCTCCTCGTCAGAGTCCTCGTCAAGGTGCCCTCGGATATGAGCGATAGGGAGAAGGAACTCCTCAGGGAGATCGCCCGCATAAGGGGCGAGAAAGTTCTCGATGAGGAGAAAGGCTTTTTCAACCGTGTCTTCAGGCACTGAAACCGGCTCCTGGATTAAGATCAGCGTCAAGACCTCCCCTGAAGCGAGCGATGCGATCTCAAACCTCCTCTTCGAGCTCGGCGCCGGAGGCGTTGAGGTCAAAGAGGTGGGTTCATCTTCAACGCTTATCGCCTTCTATCCGCCGGATGATCTAGTTGGTGAGAGGCTTCTTAAGATAAGAGCTTTTTTCAAGAAGCTGAGGGAATGTGGCCTGGACCCCTCACCGGCCAAGATAGAGTTCGATGAGATCGAGGACGAGAACTGGATTGAAAATTGGAAGTCCGTCTTTAACCCCATCAGGGTCGGCCGACACATCGTGGTCTCGCCCACCTGGTGTCAGCCTGAACTTAGGAAGGGTGATATCGTGATATGGCTCGATCCGGGTATGGCCTTCGGCACCGGACAACATCCCACTACGAGGCTTACCCTGACCTTGATGGAGGAGAGCATCTTCGAAGGGGCAGAGGTTCTCGACGTCGGGACGGGATCGGGCATCCTCTCGATAGCGGCCGTTAAACTCGGCGCCAGGCGGGTCACAGCGATAGATATAGAGCCGGGCGTTATCCCCGCCGCTCGGAAGAACGCCTCGTTGAATGATGTTGGGGGGGGAGTAACCTTTATAGCGGGCGACATCTCAGAGGTACCGCCCGAACCGAAATACGATCTCGTCGTCTGCAACATACTCACCAGAGTTAATACGCTGCTCCTACCGGATCTGAGAGAAAGGCTCAAACCGGGTGGGATCGCTCTGTTCTCCGGAGTCCTGATAGGCGAGGGCGATATGATGAGAGACGCCTGTCAGATGGAGGGATACGAGGTGTTGGATACCATCGAAGAGGAGATGTGGCTTGCTCTTAAGTGTAGGTTGAAATCCAGGTGAGGTGAGAGAGGATTTGAGGAAAAATAGACGTTTCCTCATAATATCCCTTTTTTTCATCCTTGGTCTTTTGATCCCTACATTCTGGAGAATCAAAGTTGGTGGATCACATCGAGCGAGGACTGAGGTAAGAATAAGAGCCCCTTCCGATCCTAAAGCCATGGATATTTTCATGAAAAATGAGATGGAGTTGGCCAAAAGCTACGCTGTCATGGAGAGGATCGCTTACAAGATGGGGCTCATTAAGATAAATGAGCTATCCCTGAAGCACGAATCCGGATTTTATGGTAAATCGAAAGGCGAAAATCTCTCCAACCGAAGGCCGACCGAACGGGTGAGGAGAATAGTCGAATCGATACGGAGTAGAATCGAGGTGGAAAATCCGCGCATGACAAATCTATTACTGTTCACCGCCGTCGCGGAAACCGGAGCGGAAGCCGTTAAGCTCGCTCGGATCGCCGCCCAGCAGTATATCGAGGAGAGAACATTCTTGGAGAGGGAAAACCTGGAGGAGGAGGTCAGATACATCCTCTCGGAGCTGAAGACTAGGGAGAAGGAGTTGGAGGAGGCTAAAAAGGAGATATCGGATTACCTGAGACAACACCCTGACTTCATCCCCTCATCCAACGTCCGATCCATATCGAGCCTCATCGCGAAGTATAGCCGCGATCTCGAAGAGATCAACGTGGATATAAACAGCTGCAGGCGGGAGTTACAGGTCGTTAAATCCCTGATTGAGCCAACCAAAATAACCCCTCAGTATATCGCTCGGATCAGTTCCTTCTCAATGAGGCTTATCTCCGATCCCATCATATCAGCGCTGATCGAGGAGATGAGAAGGCTTCAATCCAAGCGAGCGAAGCTGCTCCGTCACTATACCGAGATCCATCCCAAGGTTAAGGAGAATCAGGCGCGAATCGAAAAGGTCAGTTCCAGGTTGGCTGAGGAGATCAAAACGAAGCTACAGGCCGATATGGATAGGATATCGGGGGAGATCTCCGATCTGGAGAAAAGGAGGGATATGGTTCAAAGGAAGATCGACACCGCCAGGAAGCAGATCTCCCGCCTCTCCAGACTTCAGGGTGAATACGCTCTGATTGAGTCTAAGGCTCGGTCGCTTTCGGAGCTCTGCTCGATGCTGAGGGGGAAACTTGAGGAGTACAGGCTTAAGATGCTTGAGAAGCCCGATATCGCCGTCATCGTAGAACCGGCTCGGGTGTTACCCTCTTCTAGGGGGATCAAACGCTATAGGAGCATGACGATAGGCGGATTAATCGGTTTGCTGATAGGGATTGCCCTGACGACGATCCGTCCCAGACGGGCTTCGAGAAAAGAGATATCGCCACTTGATGGGAGAATCGATGAAATCCAAATTCCCATCCTCATCGTGCCGGGTCTGGAATGGGATGAGCTTATGGTTTCATACGCCGATGATCCTGAAGCTATGCGGGCTGTTAACTCCCTGCTGCCTGAAGGTGTGGATCTGATTTTAGGCTATTCACCCGACGGCCGAAGGACTAGCCTTGGGTTTAACCTAGCCATATACCGTGCCCGCAAAGGAGTTAGGACAGTTCTAGTGGGATTTGCCCCTCAAGATGAAAGGTTATCACGTCTCTTCGGTGTAGAGGAAATTCCAGGACTGACCGACATAAGCCATGATCCCAACCTTCTGCCTCAAGTCCTCCGAACGGCCACCGATATGCTGTTCGGCGTAATCGAGGTGGAAACACTGGCAAGCGCCCATGGGATTGACTACCTAAGCCTGCTGCCATACGGCACCGATCGGAGGATCAATATGGAGAACCTGGAGAAGGTGCTCTCGGATCTGAGAGGATGGTATAAATCGGTTATACTGGATTGCACCTCGGCGTTACCCGATCAGATAGATAGGATCAGGGCATTAGCTGATGGGATCCTGATCGCCTGTCATATGGCCGATTTGAGATCACGGGGTTTCAGCTCTCTGCTTGAGAACCTCAGCGAAGAGAGATCGAAATCGGTGGTCGTGGCCTTGAGATGAACGAAGGTTTTTTCTATCTCACATCCCGTTCCGAGCTCGATCGTCCCCTGATAGAGGCTGAGCTTATGACTTTCGCCGGGGTTAAGCCCGATCGGTTCGGATTGGGGATATCCCGGCAGAGGGCGGATATATCCAGGTCGGCCTTCATAAACCTCGGCGCTGAGATGATCTTCAGAGGCGGAGATCTGGAGGAGCTCAGGAGATACCTCTCCGCCATCAGGATTTCAGCTGATGGATTCGCCATAAGGGTTAAGAGGCTCGGAGCTCATATCGAGGTGAAATCGCCCCAGATGGCGGCTATGATCGCCGATCTCATATCCGGCAGGCCGAACCTTTCGAGGCCGAAGGTGAAATTCCTATTGGTCATGGAGGAAAATCAGGTTCTGTTCGGCAGGGTATTCTCGGAGATCAGCCGGGCCTGGGTCAAGCTCTCTTGTAAACCCCATACCACCTCCAGCTCGATACCGCATCGGCTGGCGCGGGCGATGATAAACCTTTCAGGTGTCAGCCCCCCCGCCAGATTAGTCGATCCGTGCTGTGGGGCAGGGACAATCCTACTGGAGGGGGCAGAGATGGGATATGAGGTCACGGGATACGATTTGAATTATAAGATGATTCAGGCTTCGCTTAAAAACCTCGCCTATTTTGGCCTTTCGGGAAGGGTTATCCAGGCTGATGCGAGGGAGATCGATGGGGAATTCGATCTCCTGGTGACGGATCTTCCATATGGGATGAACATGGAGGCAACCGATGATCTATATCGGGAGCTCCTGAGGAACTTCGTTAATCTCGCCCCTATCTCGATCATCGCCGTCGCCCGCGATATATCCGGAATGCTTCGGGAGGTGGGATATCGCATGATTGAATCCCTACCTGCTCCGAAGCATTCCATGACGAGATACATCCTCACCGCACGCCTCTAAACATCGGCGGAGCCACTAAGATCTCACCATCCCATCCGATTTTCTCCGCCGCTCCGTCATCGACATCTTCGGCCGTGAGTTTGGCCCTTATCAGATCGCCCGGTTTCGGGCTTAACTTGAGGGCATTCCACGGGACGAAAACTGAGAAGGAGGTGTTTCCACCCCGTCTGGAGAACATGAGAACCCCCGGCTCGGAGAGCTTTCTATCGTTGATCGATAGAGTTGCCTTGCCTTTGTCGATATCGAATCCGATCCTGTTTCCCCCGACGAGAAGTCCTACGGACAGAGAATCGCCCTCGCTTGGTTTATCATCCCTAATGCCGCCGCTCAGGTAAAGCACATCCTTATCCCAGGCGAAACCCATTCGAAGTGAGAAATCGGTTGGGTCTTTGCCGATCAGGACGATATGTGGAAGGCCTTCTCTGCGGCGGCCGTCGAAGTGAGAGGCCAAAACTATCTTCGGATTGTAATTGCCGGTCAGATTCGGATAACGATACAACCTCACCTCTCTCTCATCGGTTGGATATATCACGGTTAACCTGGGGATCTGTCCCAGGGTGGTTTGTATGTCATCCAGATGCAGGTGGAAATCAGCTTGGATCTTATCTCCTGGCTCGATTGATAGTCTGACTGCAGGTGGATATATCCTGAAGCCGGATGGAAGATCCCAAAGGGCGGCGACCTCAACCCTTTTATCGAACGGATTGGATACGCTGAGCTTCAACTCGGAGTCCGATCCGGATACGTTTCCCGAAAGCGAGACGGCTCTGGAGATGCGGGAGGCGATTGAGGCGGAAGAGGTGGTCACCACGTTCATGTCGTGAATTGATCCGGGCTCGACGACGGAGTAATAAACCTTATCTCCGTCAACGGTTATGAGCATGTAGTGTAGGATGTTGCCGGCCTCCCTGAAATCTCCCATCTCCGCTCCTCCACCGCCTGAGATTATATACTTTATCCCGTCCCGATCCTCATAGCGCTCATAGAGATGGACATGTCCGGCTATCACGGCTTCGGTGTTATAAAGTTTCAGCAGTTCATGCACCTTATCCCATTTTTTATCCCTCCAGAGAGGTTTATGGAGAAAGACGAAAACGTGCTGTGCGTCGGCATGTAGCTCCAGATCTTTCTCGAGCCACTCAAGCTGTTGCGGGCTTATCCTGCTTATGTAGTTCGGCCGGGCTTGATCGGAGCAGAGAGTTATAAAGTGGGAATTGCCGTAATCGAACGAATACCAGAGATCGCCGATCATCCTCCTCCAAAACATCTGGCTCATCTCGCTCCAGATATCATGGTTCCCCGCCACGGGCAGGACAGGTATATCGGAGGTGGAGACGGCTTTGAAGTATTCACGCCACTCCTTCATCAGCAGCTCAGGATCATTTGTATAGCCATGTGAGATTATATCTCCGACGTCCATCACGAAATCCGGTCGGATTCCGTTGAGCTCCTTGATTATCCTATACCACGTCTCAGGCTGATATATTGTCAGCCAGCTTCTCGTATCCCCCGCGACGGCGAAGGTGAATTTATCCTCCATTAGGTCCTCATCCTTGACCGCTTGAATCTGCTTTTCGAGGAAAGGCTTCTCAGCCCCGGCCAGCCTCGCCATCTCATCGAGGCTCACCTTCCGGAAGGAATCCACCACATCTCCGTTTAACCCTATCGCCTTGAAGCTGAGGACGCCGCCCTTCACATCGACCACGACGCAGTGATAGACGGATTTATGAAGCTGGATGACGTCCCAGTCCTTGTTCTCAACCTTATCCAGCGCCGAACCTCCACCGCCGGTTATTATGTAGAAGATCTCACGGTCATCCTTGAGCAATTTCCTGCCGCGTTCGTAATCGTGTGTATGACCGGAAAACACGATATCCACCCCGTATCTCTCCAGAATCGGAACCAGATACCTCCTCACGGGTTCCTCTCCCGTATATCCGGGGCTATCCCACTGCTCGGAATATGGCGGATGGTGGAAGAAGACGAACCTGAAGGCGGCCTTTCTGAACTCCTCCGATCTGAGCTCCTTCAACAGCCATTTGTACTGATCGCTATTCGGATCGTATGGACGGTTGGTATCAAGTATGATGAAACGCGAATTGCCGTAGGAGAAGGCGAACCAATGCTCGTTTCCCGGCTGTGAGACGAAATCGTCAAACCAGTGGGCGTTTCTCTCGTGATTGCCTATAGCCACATATGTGGGTACCGAATGGGCGAAGCAGCTCATCGGCCCAAAATACTCCCTTCCCCATTGCTCATAGACGTTTCCGTTACTGACCACATCGCCGACGTTTATGACGATGTCGGGGTTTTGGGAGGCTATGAGTTCCGCCACCCGTTTACACATCTTGACGTCGGTCCGGTTATCACCCCATACCGCGAACCTGAATGGGGTGTCACGTCGAGGTGCCGTCCTGAAGGTGTATATTTCGCTTTGAATTTTTTCATCTCCGGAGCGCGAGATAACCTTATATCTATATCGGGTTTCCGGCTTCAATCCCCCGATTCTGATCTCATGGATCTTAACCTTCCTCTCATCACCCTTGTATCCGGAAAGCCCCATATCTCCATACCGCACCAGGGAGGTCGAAGGTTTATCGGTCTCCCACATGACGGTAATTCCAGTCTGAGTCACGTTTTGCAGATACGGTCCTTTGATTATCTCTAGCGCTATCCCAGACCCACAAGCGATCGCCAAAAGGGCCAAGGTTACGGCAAGGTTTTTCATCTTCCCTCTCCTCCTGCATCCTTACTGGATATTTAGGGTATAATATTATCATCATCCCCCAATAGCTTTCAAGGATGATTATACCCCTCTCGAGGATAAAAGGATCGGCGTTCTTCACCCCATCTCTTCCTCGGAGCTTCCCGCTCCAGGTGATAACGGGGATATAGCCTGTTGATTTCCCCCTGAGGAAATTGTATAATGCCTCGCGGATCCGAAATCGGCGGAGGTAACAATTAATGACCTCGCGTGAAAGGATACTATGTGCGATGGAGCTTAAAACGCCTGATAGGGTGCCGGTCTCGCCCTTTACCCTGGGCAGACTCAACCCTGAGGGCGAGATGGCGAAAAGGCTTATCCGTGAGACAGACCCACTGATAGATATCGGCATCGGCGGCAACGTCTTCCTGGGACAGCTCGTTCAAACCGAATTCCACAGAGAGGGGAACGATACCGTCACCGTCATCCACACCCCTAAAGGCGATCTGATCAGCCGATACAGGCGGACGGAGGTGACGGGATATACGGTGGAGTTTCCATGTAAAGATGGCGAGGATGTCGAGAAGCTCCTCTCCATCCCTTTCAAACCCGTCGAGCCCAATCCGGAGGGATTCTTCAGGTGGAAGGAGATGATCGGTCAGGAGGGGTTAGTATTGGCTGGGCTGCCAGATGCGATCTGTTTCCCAGCCTCCTATCTCTCGCCACAGGACATGTGTCTCTTGTGGATGGACGAGCCGAAGCTGATGCTGAAGATGGTCGAGACGGCGGCCGAGAGGGTGAACGAGTTTGTGGAGAAGGCCTGTAAGCTGGGGGTCGATGCCTTCAGGATAATCGGCGGGGAATACGCCACAGAACAGCTCGGGCCCAAAGGGTTCAACGCCCTGGTGAAACCCTTCGACAGGGATCTCTGTCGGATAATCCATCGCTACGGCGGGATAGCATATTACCACAATCACGGGGATGTGAACAGATTCCTGGAGGATTTCGCCGAGCTCGGAATAGACGCACTTGATCCCCTGGAGATACCACCGTACGGTGATGTAGATCTGGCGGACGCCAAGAGGAGGGTTGGCGATAAATACTGCCTGGTCGGACCGCTGGATGACATGGAGGTTCTGGAGACAAAGGATTTTGACTACATCAGCGAGCTCGCATGGCAGTGCCTCCAGGCGGCAGGACCGGACGGATATATATTGGGCGGCACGGCCTCAGGGACATATACCGAAAGGGCGGCGGAGAACTTCATCAGATTGGTCGAGCTATCCAAGAGGTTCTCAGCCGAGCTTAAGGGATAGCGCCATGGATAGGAGGAAGTTTATTAAAATAGCCCTGGCCTCGCCTCTTGCGCTAAACCTTGGATGCGGGGTGAGGCCGATGATAAGGAGGATGGCCGTGAGGGAGAAAATCACGATAGCCGAAAACGGGCGAAGCGATTACAAGATCGTCGTTTCAAGGGAAGCTTCGCCCTCTGAGAGACACGCCGCTGAGGAACTCAGGGGCTTCCTCAAAGAGATGACGGGCGCGGATCTGCCCATATTGACGGACGAGGTCGGGATGAACGGAAAGGAGATAATCCTAGGCCGAAACAGACATCTGGACGGGCTCAACCTGCAGATCGATTGGGGAAAACTGGGAGATGAGGGATTCAGGATCTGCACGGTCCCTCCCCATCTCGTCATAGCGGGCGGGAGGCTCAGGGGAACGATGTACGGGGTCTACACCTTCCTGGAGAGTCTGGGATGCAGGTGGTTCGCTCCTGGGGTGAGCCGTATACCAAAGCTGGAGAGGCTATCGGTATCGCCGATGAACGAAGAACAGATTCCAGTTTTGGAGTATCGTGAGCCCTATTATACCGAGGCATTTGACGGCGATTGGGCAGCGAGGAACAAGGCGAACGGATCGGCGCAGAGGCTGGACGAGGCCAGAGGAGGAAAAATCAAATACTCTCATTTCGTCCACACCTTCTACTCGATCATACCCCCCGACAGATACTTCAAGGAGCATCCCGAATACTTCTCCGAGATAGACGGTAAGAGAACGGCCGACCGGGCTCAGTTCTGCCTGACCAATCCGGACGTGTTGAGGATCACCATCGAGACGGTGAAGAGATGGATCGAGGAGAGCCCCGATGCGATGATATTCTCCGTCTCGCAGAACGACTGGGGTGGATGGTGCCAGTGTCCTGAATGTCGCAAGGTGGATGAAGAGGAGGGAAGCCACAGCGGAACTGTTATCCGATTCGTCAACAAGGTGGCTGAAGCGATAGAGAAGGAGCATCCGGATAAATTCATAGATACCCTCGCCTATCAATACACGCGCAAACCGCCTAAACATGTCAAACCGCGCAAGAACGTCATCGTCAGACTGTGCAGCATAGAGTGCTGTTTCTCTCATCCGCTGGATGAGTGCCCTGAGGACAGATCCTTCGTGGACGATATCAGGGGGTGGTCGAAGATCACGGACAGGCTCTACGTCTGGGATTATGTCACCAACTTCGCACATTATATCATGCCCTTCCCAAACCTCTTCTCGCTGAAGCCCAACGTCGAGTTCTTCGTCGAGCACAGCGTCAAGGGGATCTTCGAGGAGGGAAACTACTCCAGGGGAGGAAACGGGGAGTTCGCCGCCTTGAGGGCGTACATGCTGGCCAAGATCCTCTGGAATCCCGATTGTGACGATAGAGAGGTGATGCAGGAGTTCCTTGAGGGATACTATGGCAAGGCGGCTCCTTTTATAAGGGATTACATAGAGCTCATACACAGGGAGGTTCCGGGCAGGGGGATTCACTTCCATATATTCGACCCGCCGTCGAAGCTAGATCTCTCAGATGAGGTGATCGCCGAGGCCGAAAGGCTGTTCGATGAGGCCGAAGGGGCGGTTTCCGATGGGGATACGCTCATGAGGGTGAAGCTGGCAAGGCTTCCGATATGGTATGTGCGAATGGAGACTGCAGAGAAACTTACACCTCAGCTGGAGAGAATCACCAGGGAGTTCTTCAGAATAGCGGAGGAGAACGGGATAACCAATATAAGCGAGGGTAGAAGCATGGACTGGTACAAAAACACCATAAGGGAGAGGTGGGGATTGGAGGTTTAGACAAGGAAATGTGAATTCGATTTCATCATATCTGCAATCAACTTCTTCCCGAATTTCCCCTGATCCTTATTATTTGTGCCTTTAACCATGTGGAACGGGAATTGCATGTCTCATGAACGCCATGTCTCAGTGGTTGAAATTCACGAGGGCAGGGGCGAGGAAGATGAAAGGGAAGTTTTTCTTAACGGTATCGATCATATGGCTGCTCATCACCGTTACTTGGGCATGGGGCGAGGTTGAGCTTAAACTAATTGACCCTACCACTTCTCAATCGTCCATACAGGTAAGCAAGGGTCAGAGCTTCGATATCTCACTCGTAATCGATACCCATGGCGCTTCGGTCAACGGGTATCAGATATTCCTGACATTCGACAGCTCGATCTTTGAGGTTCAGGATAAAGGCCCTGGAACGCCTGGAATACAACCCTTTGAGTCATCCGGTTTTCTAGGATCGCAGCCGGTTATCAATCGCCTCGTGGACAATCATATGGATTATTCAGAGATCTCTCTCTCCCCCAAATCGGGATCGGGTGAGATAGCAAGGTTTACCCTTAAGGCTTTAGCCTCTTCAGGATCGGCCCAGATCACGTTCGATTTCGATTCATCATCGCACAGGGAAACGGGCGTAAGTGTGGTCGATAATGGTGTGATCGCTCCTCAGGTGACCAACCTCTCGATAACAATAGGTGGGGGAGGTAATGGTGGAGGTTCGACGCCGGAGCAGTTGGTTAAGATCTCAGGTGATAATCAGAGTGGGACGGTCGGCAAAGCTCTGCAAAATCCATTCGTCGTTCAGGTTCTCGACGCAGAGGGGAACCCCGTCTCAGATGTCCAGGTCAGGTTTGACGTGCTTTCAGGCGGAGGTAACATCGGCGGATCATCATATAAGGTCGTCTCGACCGATTCATCGGGCAAGGCTCAGGTCATCCTGACACTCGGCCCTACATCTGGCAGCCTGAATAATTCCGTCCGGGCGAGCCTTCCGGATTACCCCGATGTCCCGCCTGTAACCTTCTATGCCTCAGCACAATCGGCCCCCTCTCAGCTCACCTTATCCATCGTCGATCCGAATACCGGCGAGCCGACGGCACGGGTGAGGGTTGGCGAGCCGTTCTCGCTCCAGATACGGGTGGATACGGCCGGAGAGGGCGTGAGCGAGGTGAAACTCTATCTGACCTATGATCCGAGGTATCTAACGGTGCAGGATCAATTTCCAACCCTGCCGGACGTTCAGCCTTTTCAGAAGGGGGCTTTTCTGGGCGGATTTGTCAACACCAACGTGCTCCAGGATGATAATCACCTTGTGTATATTGAGAGACGGGCAGGCGGAACGCGCTCCGGCAACGGAGTGATAGCTACGATGAGCTTTACAGCGCTCAAACCTACCTCTGAAACGCATGTCTCTTTCGAGATGGATTCCTCCTCAGGTAGGGTGACGACGGTGAAAAATCCCTCCGGTTCCCTCACCCTTACTACGTTCGACGCAACGGTGATCGTCTCAGCAAAAGCGGAAAAGCTGGTGATCGTATCGGGTAACGGACAGAAGGTGCCGGTAGGTGAGAGCTTCCCGAAACCGTTGGTGGTGGCGGCGAGGGATTTATCTGGAAACCCCGCCGCTAATGTATCGATCAGGTTTGAGGTTAAATCAGGCCAAGCTAGTTTCGATGGCGGTAATAGCTGGACAGATGTCATAACGGACGCCAGCGGAAGAGCGAGCGTCACTCCGACCATGGGAACTCAGGCCGGGAAGGTAGTTATAGAGGCTAAACTCACGAATGGTTCGGTCACTCCGGTTAACTTTACGGCGACGGCGATCCCGGGACAGGCGCAAAGCATGGAGATGGTTTCAGGAGATGGCCAGATAGGACGAGCCGGGGAGCCCCTGCCCGAGCCCTTTGTGGTTGCCGTTAAGGACTCATACGGTAACCCTGTCCCCGGCTTTCCTATCCATTTCACCGTCACAACCGGCGATGGAAGGTTTTCAAACGGCACCTCCGTGACGGTCAACACCGATTCCAGTGGGCAGGCAAAGATCACCTTGATACTCGGTAGCACGGTCGGTGTGGACAACAACATCGTGACGGCGGAGGGATCAGGCCTAGCAGGATCGCCGATAACATTCACGGCCTCGGCTTCGGCCGGCTCAGCCCGTTCTATATCTATAAAGAGCGGCAACGGACAGGTGGGAACGGTAGATCAACCTCTTTCGGAACCATTTGTGGTAGTCGCATATGACAGATATGGTAACCCGACCCCTAATGCCGCTGTGAAGTTTCAGGTCATATCAGGTGGCGGATCGATAGACGGCAAGAGCTCTGTCTCTATCATGACCGATGAATCGGGTGAGGCATCTGTGACCTTAACCTTGGGCAAGAAAGCGGGGGAGAACAACAACAGGGTTCGCGCATCGCTGATCAACGGCGATTCAGTTACCTTCACCGCCTCGGCGCATCCAGCTCAACCCTCTAAGATCGAGATCGTCTCCGGAGATAATCAAAAAGGCAAGGTTGGAACGACTCTGCCACAGCCGCTTGTGGTTCAATTGCTCGATGAGTTCGACAATCCGATCCCAAATGCGGAGATACGGTTCACCGCTCTTTCAGGCGGTCACTTCCCTGATGGGGAGATAGTTAACGTGAAGGAAACTGACGACACTGGAAAGGCCGGAACCGTCTTCACGCTTGGAAATCAAACTGGTAAAGGGATAGAAATCGTCGAGGCATCCGCCAACGCCGACTCAAGCATAAGCGTGACCTTCAAGGCCACGGTCACCTCCGATTCACCGATGAAGATTGAGATCGTGTCTGGTGACGGGCAAAGTGGGACCGTCACAGCCAGACTGCCGCTGCCGCTGGTAGTGAAGGTCTCAGATCAATATGGTAATCCCGTGCCCAACGTCACGGTGATATTCTCGACCGTTCAGGGAACGGGCAGACCGGAGACATCAGAAGCTATCACAAATGGGGAGGGCAAAGCCTCCACATATTATCAGCTCGGGACTAAGGCGGGTAAAGACGTTGAGAGAATCAGAGCTAGGATTCAAAGCAGGAATGATGTCAGCGTGGAATTCACCGCCTCCGCCACGCCCGGAGACCCTGAGAAGCTGAAGATACTTTCAGGGGATGAGCAGACCGGATTCATCAACACGCCGTTGCCTCAACCCCTGGTCGTTCTCGTCACCGATCGATACGGAAACCCTGTGAAGGATGTTCCCGTTACCTTCAAGGTGATATCAGGAGGGGGAAGCTTGAGCGATGTCGGCGGAACAATCTCATCGTCCGATTCGGTGGATATCTCGACAGATGAAAACGGTCAGGCCAAGGCGATCCTGACGCTTGGACCCGGAACAGGTGAAGGTAAAAATATGGTCGAGGCAACGATCACGGGGACAAATCAGAAGGTCGTATTCGCTGAATCTGCAAGATCCACCGGTGGCGCCAAATTGGTCAAGATCTCAGGGGATGGACAAACGGGAAAGGTGGGATCTCAGCTGCCTCAGCCGCTCGTGGTGTCCACCAGAGACCTCTACGGCAACATAGCCCCTGGGACACCGGTCACTTTCGAGGTGATCACAGGAGGCGGCTGGTTAAACGGGACAAACAAAAGAATCGAGGTGAAAGCGGACGATCAGGGCAAAGCCTCGGTTACCTTCAAATTAGGGCTCGTCACAGGATCGAACAATAACGTCGTGAAGGCCTGGATTAGCGGCATTCCGGATAGCGCCGTGACGTTCACCGCCTCAGCGATCCCAGGTGATGTCGAGGCAATAGCGATCGTCTCAGGCGATAATCAGAGCGGATTGCCCGACAGAGTTCTCCCAAAACCATTGGTGGCGATGTTGGTGGACGGCTACGGCAACCCTGTTCCGGATGAGGCCATATTCTTCAAGGTCACATCAGGAGACGCTGGACTGCTCACCAATCCCCTGATCGAAGGCGAGGGAACCGACAGGTTGAAATTGCCTACAGATTCGAACGGCAGAGCAGCCGCCTATCTGAAATTGGGGAAGAACGCGTCACATGAGATATCGGTCACAGCTACGGCCCTATCTCTCCAAGATCAATCCGTTACCTTCAAAGCGCATATCCTGCCCGACGCACCCTCAAAATTGGAGATCGTCTCCGGGGATGGGCAGATAGGAGAGGCGGGGTATGCTCTCAGTTCGCCTTTGGTCGTAAGGGTTCTGGATAGATATGGAAACCCGATAGCGGGTCTGCCTGTGACCTTTACCGTCTCATCCGGAGGAGGTAAGCTCATACCGGATGATCTATCGCCTCCGGTGGAAAAGCTGACAGTGGAGACAGATGAAAACGGTGAGGCTTCGGCCAGATTGATACTTGGTGATGAGGCAGGGGTTTTGAATGAGGTGACGGTGACGGGACAGGATGTAGATGGGAACGTCTCATTCAAGGCGACCTCCACATCTTCACAGCCGAGCCTGATTAAGCTCGAAAGCGGGCCGGAATCAGGAGTTGTGGGCAAGATATCCTCCACGCCGTTGAAGGTAATCGTTAAGGATGAACACGGAAATCCCACGCCGGGCGCGACGGTGAGGTTCTCCATCTTCCAGGGCAACGGCGCACTGACGAAGATGCCGGGGGGAGGACTTACAAGCTCGGTCGTGGTCAGATCAAATAGCTCCGGCGAGGCGAAGGCATATCTGAAGCTCGGAACCAAAGCCGGCAAAGATATAAACGTCATCTTGGTCTCACCTGTCGACTTCAGTGCCCCGCCGGTCTACTTCAAGATCTCTGGCCAACCAGGCGATCCGAAGAGAATCGAGATGTTGGACGGTAACGGCCAGAGCGGAGTGGTCGGCGAGGAGTTGGATATCCCCCTATCGGTGAGAATATATGATCAGTTCTCAAACCCCGTTCCTGAAGCCCAGGTTACATTTGAAGTGACGGAGGGAAACGGAGGGGTAAAGGAGGTAGGCTCGAGCGATTCACCACGTAAGAGCTTAACCGTTAAGACAGATGATAGAGGTATCGCTTCCGTTGTCTTCATCCTCGGCCCCGAGGCAGGGGAAGGCAAACATAAGGTTATCGCTAAATTAACGGATAACCCTGGCGAATCGGTTGAGTTCACCGCCAACGGGCTGCCTGCCGGAGAGGCAAAGCTTATCAAGATCTCAGGTGATATGCAGATCGGAACAGTCGGTCAGCCTCTAGCCAGGCCGATCACGGTTAGATTGACGGACAAGATGGGAAACCCGATCCCGCAAGCCGAGATCAATTTCAAGGTCGAGAAAGGTAACGCGTCGTTTGAAAACGGCCGAAAGGGATTCACTGCTATAACTGATCCGTCAGGATATACCTCAGCCTCGTTGAAACTTGGAACCACATCGGGCGAGGACAACTATGTGGTCTCAGCTACAGCTATCGGTTATGACGCATCCCCGGTCAACTTCCGTTTCAGCGCTGAGGCGGATAAACCCAAATATATCTATAAGCTGAAAGGTGATGAACAGAAAGGGGTCTCAGGATCGATCCTTATCGAGCCCCTTACCGTGCTTCTTCTCGATGCCTATAACAACCCTGTTCCAGATAGAATCGTGACCTTCTCCATCGAAAAAGGAAACGGTGAGTTGCTGCTCGAACTGAGTTCCGGCGATATGGTCGGGGTGAAGTTAGCCGATGTGTTGACGGATAGCGATGGAAAGGCGGCGGTCAATCTGAAGCTCGGTGAGATCGAAAACGGGATGACTGATCTCGTTGTGACCGCCTCGTCACCGGATATTCCAGGTGTGAGGGTGAAGTTCAATGAATATATCAACGCTCCCCCCGTCTTCGATCCTATCCAGCCGATCTCACTGAAAGAAGGTGAGCTCATCCAGGTGGAGATCAAAGCTTCCGACCCAGACGGAGATCCTGTTCACTATTCGGCATCAGAGCTCCCCGACGGAGCCGATTTCTCCGCCGGGGCCAACCCGACTAAACCGGCGCTTTTCAGATGGAGACCTTCATATGCTCAGGCGGGTCACTACACTGTGATCCTTACGGCATCCGACTCTATGGGAAATAAATCCCGAACGAAACTTGATCTCACCGTGCAGGACGTGAATCGACCACCTCAGATAGGCAAGATACAAGACATTCAGATAAAAGAGGGCGAGGAGCTCAAGGTGGATCTGAAAGCATCCGATCCGGACGGAGATCCGCTGAAGATATCAATCCAGCCACAGCTCGAAGGAATGCAGATCGATCGACAGAAAAATGAGATCACTTGGACGCCAGGGCCTCACGATTCAGGCACTTACGATCTAACGGTTACCGTCACCGATTCCAAAGGTGGCTCGGCGGAGACGAACTTCAAGGTGGTTGTGGCCGATGTCAATCATCCGCCGAAGATCAAGGCGATCCCGGATCAATCCGTGAAGGAAGGCCAGACTCTCAGCCTCGCTGTTGAAGCCTCCGATCCCGATGGCGATCCAATCTCATATAAGGCTGAAAACCTGCCGAAAGGGGCGGAATTTCAGGGTAACACGATGATCTGGACGCCTGATTACGATCAGGCGGGGGAATATAAGGTGAAATTCATAGCATCCGACGGCAAGGAGAAGGATGAGGCCGAGGTGAGGATCGTAGTCGAAAACGTAGATCGCCCTCCGGTCATCCAGATGAGCCAGCCCGATGGAGCGACTTTGCTTATCTCGGAGGGCGAGCGGATACAGCTTCAGATAGGCGCAACCGAACCTGACGGCGAGGATGTATCGCTTTCAGCAGTGGGATTGCCTCAGGGGGCGACTTTCACCGACGGGATTTTCGACTGGACGCCTTCTTATAACCAGTCCGGAGAGTATACTGTCACATTTGTAGCCACCGACTCTGAGGGAAATTCCTCTCAGAGAAAAATCAATATCTCCGTGGCTGATGTTAACTGCCCCCCTCAGTTCGGCGATATGCCGGAGAAGATGGAGGTGAAGGTAGGAGAGGAAATCAACCTGACGGTGGATGTGAGCGATCCGGATGGAGATGAGGTAAGGGTAAAGGTACATCCGCTTCCCAAAGGAGCTTCATTCGGCAAGGATCATATCTTCAAATGGACTCCAACTGAGGATCAGGTTGGCCTCTACACGATCACCTTTACGGCAATCGATTCGAAAGAGGCCAAAGCCCATGCCTTCTTGAATCTAACCGTCAAGGAAACCGTTGTGAATGCAGATCTGAACGGAGATGGAGAGGTGAACGTATTCGATGTGGTGGTATTGGCGAAGCATTTCGGCGAGAAAGGGGAAAACCTGGATTACGATCTGAACGGAGATGGTGAAATAAACGTATTGGATCTGGTAATTCTGGCCAAACAGATCGGGACGGAAGGAGAACATCAGCCGATGGGAGCGCCAAAGGATATGACAAGGACTAAAAGGTGGGAACTCTATCAGAATTCCCCCAATCCGTTTAACCCCGAGACATGGATACCGTTTCATCTCGCCGAAGATTGCCGGGCGGAAATCAGAATATATGACGTTACAGGCAAGTTGATCAGAAGGCTAAACTTAGGTCCTCTCACCTCCGGTAGACATCAGATACGATGGGATGGCAGGAATGAACTGGGTGAGAGGGTGGCCAGCGGGATCTACTTCTATCAGTTGGTCACGCCGCAATACAGCGCTATCAGACGCATGATAATACAACGCTGAAAGCGCTTTAGATTTTATTCCCCCCTTTTATCCTCAGAGCAATGCTTGACATCGGTTTGGACATCGGATAAATTATATGGCGGACCTCGAAATCGATTAAACGGAGGTGATCGGAATGAGATACCCGATCGTGGCCGCCTCGATCCTGATACTGGCGGCTTCGTTTGCCTGGGGGGCGAAACTCTATCCGGATGATTTCAATGGGGCCAGCATTAACCCCCATTGGCAGTGGGCCAAGGAGCCCAAGACGTGGGACGTCAATAAAACCAAGGCGGGTTGGCTTACCTGGATCGGCGAGTTCAATTCCAACCTCTGGTGCTCAGACCAGACTACGAGGCTCTATCAGACGGTCGAGGAGAAGGAGGATTTCGACGTGGAAACCAGACTTTACTGTGAGTGGGGCAACAATGATTCGGATATAGCTGGACTGGTGGTCAAATTCCCGTCGGAAGACAATTGGATAATGCTGAAGTTGTGGATGCATGGGAACAAAACGGCTCAGCTCCAGTTTCAGAAGAAATGCACCGAAAACGGAGATGGGCTTACCGGCAAGGTGGCGGGATACGCCCCTTCTGGCGGAAAGGCCGACCTCTTTTTGAGGCTCAAAAGGGAAGGGGATAAAGTCACCGGATATTTCAAGGAAAAGGAGGGCGATGACTGGACGAAGATAGGCACCACCACCTGTTTCGATTCGCTTCCGATGGAGATAGGACTGTTTGGAGGCGTTGATAGGGGTAACGGCAAATTGCTGATCCAGTTCGATTACTTCAGGGACAATACCAGTCCCTTCAAAACCCCTGTCGATCCGCGGGGGAAATTGGCCAGCATATGGGCCAGGATAAAGGGGTAAGTCGTTCAAGGAGGTTTGAGATGGCAAGGATACCGATAGCTCTACAGCTTTACTCCGTCAGGGAGGAGTGTGCCAAAGATCTAGTCGGCACGATCAAAGCCGTCGCCGAGATGGGATATGAGGGAGTTGAGTTTGCCGGCTACTATGGCAGGGATGCAAAGGAGCTGAGGAAGATCCTGGACGATTTCGGCTTGAAGGTGGCCGGAACACACATAGGGATCAACACCCTGCTTGGCGATGAGCTCCAGAAGACCGTGGAGTTCAACTCTATCCTGGGCAATAAGTTCCTCATCGTCCCGGGCCTTCCCGAGGAGTACAGGAATTCTAAGGCGGCCTGGCTCAGAACGGCGGAGATAATGAATGAGATATCCGAGAAGGTAAAACCCCATGGGATGCGGGTCGGATATCACAACCATGCCGTGGAGTTTCAGCCGATAGAGGGGGAGATACCCTGGGATATATTCTTCGGTGCGGCCAATAAGGATGTGGTCATGCAGCTCGATATAGGCAACGCCATGCACGGCGGAGCAGATCCTATTCAGTTCCTCAGGAAATACGCCGATCGAGCCGCCACCATCCATCTCAAGGAGTATCCCTTCACCGCCCCTGCGATCGGGGAAGGCGATGTCAAATGGGATAAGATCTTCCAGATCTGCGAGAGCACGGGTAAAACGGAGTGGTATATCGTCGAGTATGAGACGCCCGGTCAACCGCCGCTCGAAAGCGTCAGACGCTGTCTGGAGAACCTGAAAAAGATGGGCAAATAACGCCGTTTCGGGGATCAGACGGTCGGCTTCGGCCGTCTGATCCCCTCATGCTCAAGCAGTTTCATCTTAAGCTTCACCCCACCAGGGGCTGAGAATCCCTTCAACGATCCGTCTGAACCGATCACCCTGTGGCACGGCACGAAAAGGGGTAAAGGGTTTCTCGCCAGCGCCATCCCCACAGCCCTGAACGCCCTGGGAGAGCCCGCCATCCGGGCCACCCAGGCGTATGACCTCGTCTCGCCATAGGGGATCAGCCTCGTCGTTTCCCATACCCTTTGCATAAAAGGCGTTCCAAAGCTCATATCAAGCGGGAAGTTGAAATCGATTCTCTCCCCGCGAAAATAGCGACACACGGAATCCACCACATCATCGAATCCACTTTGAACTCTCTCATCCCCCCGGTGGATGAACCTTATCAGGTTCGACTCGGCCTCCTCGGGGGAGAAAACCGGCAACAGAAAGGCGTATAATCCTCTGCAGGTTCCAACCACGCCGCACCATCCCCAATCCGTCTCAAACGTCCGATAGAACCTCTTCATCTCATCCTCCCGATCGACCGTCCGCGGGTTGACTCCAGCACTGTACGCTCAATAGAAGGTATTCTATACCTCAGCCCCGCCATGCTTGCTACGGCGGGGACGGACCTGGACTATACCCACCGTTTCCTTTTCATCATGCGATGCCTGATCGGTCCAGGAGCTTATTTCTTTCTTGAGATCACCGAACTCGCGATTTAACCCTGCGAACTCCTCCTGAAATCTTACCAAGGTTTCAACATTTGGTTAGACAAAGCCGAATTTGCTGATCAGGGCGTCCACCTCACCTATCAATGATTGAGCGTTACCTCTCAGGAGATCACGATGTTTGATGAGTTTCTGACGGTAATCGTCTATTCTAGTGGCGAACTGGACATTGCCGCTGATTTCCTTCAGATCGCGTGAGAGCTCATCGCGGGTTAACCTCTCCAAATTACGCCTTATCTCTCCTAAATCTCTCATCAAGTCCTCAGATTTGATCTTCACGAAGGTATTAATCGAACTGAGACAATTATCCAATCGTCTATCGGCGGAATCTAGGGATTCCTCATCTCCTTTTTCGATATAAGCTTCAGCCTCCTGAAGCATGACCTGTAGATCGTTTAAGCCGTTTTCGTTCGGAAATAAGTTACATAAACTCGTTAGACCTTCACGGATACCGTAAAGCTTAAGCCTTAGGGTTTCAACATCTAACTTCTGCACCTTCTCGAGGATCATCCCGCTATCCCTTTTGATATACCCCCTTAAATCTAAAAGTTCGATCGCCTCGTCCACTTCACCCTTGGTATACCCCTTCCTACCCTCGATCCTGTAGATCTGATTAACCGTACTAGAATAGATCATCTCTCTAGGGGATATTCCGCTGAGCGTTATTTATTATAAACCTTTTCGAGGCGAAAGTAAAGGGGGATAAGTAGTAGGGGCGAGGCATTCTCCTCGAATGTCTCACCCCTACTACTACCAGGTGCCGGCGGGCTATATTTTCAGTAAGTATCGCTCATTACCATTCTGCCTGTCGTTCAGGTAGGGGGTCCATCGTCCAGGCCATCCGATCGCATAGCCGTTTTAGCATATCTATCTTCACCGGCTGATAGTCCGGATCATCCCAACGGTTATGCGTTTCGTTTGGGTCTTTCCCCAGGTCATAAAGCTCACCCTCATTCGAGCCGTGCACGACCACCAGCTTATAACGCCGCGTACGCACCATCGTGGCGTAGGCCGGCGGGTCCTCACGACTGATCATAGCGTTGTAGTATTCGCAGTATACATCCTCCCTGTGATGGCTTAGATCCGATTTTCCGGTCACCAGGGGCCATAACGATTTCGCCTGCATGCCAGGGGGTATTTCCAACCCTACTGCCTCCAATAACGTCGGCGCTAGGTCCATCAGCTCCACCAGCGCTTCGCTGCGGCGTCCCTCATCGATGACGCCTGGCCATGAGACGATCAGCGGCACGCGAACGGCGGGCTCATAGAAATACGGCCCCTTGAGGTAGATACCGTGATCGCCCAGCATCTCCCCGTGATCGGACGTAAAGATGACGATGGTGTTCTCCAACTGCCCCGTACGTTCCAGGGCCTCCAGCATGCGTCCGACCTGGACATCGATCAGATCTACCATCGCCCAATATGCGGCGCGGATCAGCTTATGGTCTTCCTCGGTCATCTCCTCGTAGGGTCGGGGCCAGCCCTGGGAGTAGGCCCGCCAATGCTCACGATGTTGAAAACGGGGTTTGTTCTCCGTCTCGCCCGGAACGTAGTTCGGCAGCGGTACCTCCTTGAGCCGCTCCAGATATCGCTCCAGATATTCCATCGGCGGATCGAAGGCGTTGTGAGGGTCGAAGAAGTTAATGGAAAACAGCCATGGTCGTTTCACCGAGGCATGTGCTTCGATGAAGTTGATCGCCTTCTGGGCACACCATGTCGTCTGATGATGTTCGGCCGGCATCCCGACGCGAACATACCTCGACCCTTGAAACGGCGGGGTCTCGTAACGCACGCCCCTCTCGCGAATCCAATGGATATATTCGTTGGTCGGCCAGTCGGGAGGAGGATGATGTGACCAGTGGAACTCGGCATAGCCGTCGTTAATGCGGCGTTCCATCGCCGGACAGGCTCGAGGATTACATGGAGAGAGATGTAGTTTGCCCGATAGGCCACAGTTGTAGCCTGCCTCGGCTAAAAGGCGCGTGATGAGCACCTCGTCTTCCGGGATGGCCTGACCGTTCTGGCGGGCCCGTGTCGTGCGCGGATAACGTCCCGTCAGGAAACTGGCCCGGCTCGGCGTACACACGGGGCTTTGGCTGAAACAGAACTCAAAAAGGACACCTCTCTTCGCCAGACGGTCCAGGTTCGGCGTATGCACGAACGGGTTGCCGTAACACCCTAGCGTATCGAACCGTTGTTGATCACTGCAAATCCACAATATGTTCGGTTTCACACTATCACCTCTCTAAGGAACAAAGGTGCCATAGGCTGCCTCAATGCTCATGATACGACAATTGATCGGGGATGTCAACAGAGCTTCTCAGGGATTTAGCGGGACTTCCAATTGACATATTTCCAAAGCCGTTTTATACTATGTGTATGCCCCGTGTTACCTCGTTGATCTTCGATAAGGAGGTTTTTCGATGAAGGCCGCCGTTCTTCACGGCATAAGGGACCTGAGGATAGAGGAGCTTCCCGATCCGAAGATAGAGAGGGAGGACGACGTCCTGGTCAGGATTAAAGCAGTCGGGGTATGCGGCTCGGATGTGCATTTCTACACCCACGGCAGGATAGGCGATTTCGTCGTCGAAAGGCCGCTGATCCTGGGACATGAGAGCGCGGGCGTGGTAGAGGAGGTCGGTAAAGGCGTTAAAAACCTCAAACCCGGCGATAAAGTCGCGCTTGAGCCCGGCATTCCTTGTAGAAAGTGTGAGTTCTGCAAATCCGGAAGATACAACCTCTGTCCCGACGTTCGCTTTTTCGCCGCCCCGCCGGTCGATGGGGTTTTCGCGGAGTATGTCGTCCATCCAGCCGATTTCTGCTATAAGTTGCCCGATAACGTCTCATTGGAGGAGGGAGCGATGCTCGAACCCCTATCGGTGGGGCTCCACGGGGCGATCCTGGGAGGCGTGAGGCCGGGCGATGAGATCGCCATTCTGGGCTCGGGACCTATAGGCCTGATGGCGCTTCAGTCCGCGAGGGCGATGGGCGCCGGAAAGGTGATCTGCGTGGACCTTTATCCTTTCAGGCTGGATTTGGCTCGAAGGCTCGGCGCTTGTGAGACGATAAACGCGGGGGAAAAGGACACGGTTGAGGCGATCATGGAGCTTACGAACGGCCGCGGCGTGGATGTGGTCTTCGAGACGGCGGGCGCCGGGATCACCTCACAACAGGCGGTCGAGATTGCCAGAAGAGGTGGAACGATCGTGCATATCGGTCTCGGATCACAGGAGGCCGTGCCGACAAATATCGTCAAGATCATCTTCAAAGAGCTGAAGCTCCAGGGCGTTCATAGATACGCTAACATCTATCCCCGTGCCCTTGAGCTGATCTCATCGGGCGATGTGGACGTTAGATCGATGATCACATCCAGATATCCACTTGATAGGGTGGAGGAGGCGTTAAGGGAACCGATCGAAAGACCGGATTCGACCGTGAAGGTCATGGTGGAGATCTAATTGAACGAATGGATGGATTTGTGGGGTGGATCTCGCCCCATCTTTCACATTGGGGCTATTGTTTCATCTTTTTGATGACGTTCCTCGAGACATCCATCTTCGTCGGGCTGGTCGTTCCGGGCGAAACGACGGTGATATTGGCAGGTTTCTTCGCCGCAAGCGGTATACTGAGGTTGCCGGATGTCATCTGGTGGGGCAGCCTGGGGGCTTTCATGGGGGATGTCACGGGCTATCTCATCGGCAGATACGGTGGGATAAAGCTTGCGCTCAGGTTCGGTAAGTTCATCTTCCTGCGCGAAAGGGAGATCGAGAAGGTAAAATGGTACTTTCAACGACACGGCGGCAAAACCATCTTCTTCGGCCGGTTCACATCGTTCCTGAGGGCCTTTGCCCCTTTCGTGGCCGGGATGATAAAGATGAAGGTCGCCAAATTTCTGTTTTATGACATGTTGGGCGCTGTTTGCTGGGCCGGATTCTTCGCATCCGCCGGTTTCTTCTTCGAGGAAGGATGGGAAAGGGTTGAAAGATGGGTCGGTCGGACTGGATTTATAGCTCTGGGGTTGGCGGTGATTATTATACTCATACACCGCAAACTTCTCAAAAAGAGGTCACCGTGAAGGAAAGAATACAACCTTGCAAGATATGCGATCTGGTGGGGATCGGGATCGTCATCCTGGACCTCGACCTCAGGATAACATCTTTCAACAGGACTTTCCCCGAGATGATAGGACGCACCGAGGTTCAACAGGGCGAACGGATCGAGAACCTGATATCCATATTCAAAAAGATCGAGGGGGATAAGTGGCTCGAGGAGGCTATAGAGAGGGTTAAAGGAGGCGAAGGACAGATCGATGATGAGGTCTTCTTCAAACCGGCGGGGAAGGAGACGACTCCCAGACAGGCGAAGATCAAGCTGGTGAAACCCGATCCGGATAACATCATCCTCCTGCTGGAGGACATCACCGAGGCCGTTCGGGCGGAGAGAAGGGCCATACAGGCCGAGAAGATGGCCACCATCGGAAGGCTCGCGGCCAATCTGGCCCACGAGCTCAACAGTCCGCTGGACGGGGCGATGAGATATGTGAGGTTCCTGCTTGAGGACATGTATGAGGACGATCCCAGGCGAAAATATGTCTCGCGGATCAAGGACGCCCTGGAGAGAATGGACAGAACGATTAAGGGCCTCCTTTACTTCGCCAGGGGGAAAACTCAAACGCTTAAACCGGCAGATCTCAACGAGATGGTTCGCCAGACCATATCCTTTTTCGAGGACCAAATCCGAAGGAGAGGGATAGAGGTCGTCGAGGAGCTGGACGAGGAAATGCCCAGGATACTCCACCAGGACATAGAACACGTGCTGGTGAACCTGATCAAAAACGCCATTCAGGCCATGCCTGAGGGAGGGGTATTGACCGTAAGGACGAGGTTCGACAAAGATGATCGCTCCATCATCTTTCAGGTGATCGACACGGGCGTCGGTATACCTCCGGAGATATTGCAGAACATATTCCTGCCCTTCTTCACCACCAAGGAGGTCGGGGAGGGAACGGGGTTAGGACTTTCAATCTGCAGGGGAATCGTGGAGAGGTATGGAGGAAGCATCCGAATAGATAGCGAGGTGGGACAGGGAACGACCGTCACGGTTCGAATTCCCCTTCAGACATAAATGACAACAAATGACTACTTTTCACGGGGTGGGCGAAAATGGCAGATGCAAGGATACTCGTGGCGGATGATGAGGAGATCGAAAGGGAAACGCTGGGTGAGATGTTGCGCAGGGAAGGGTACGAGGTGGAGGAGGCCTCCAACGGATTGGAGGCTCTGGAGAAGATCGAGGGTTCCAGATTCCACGTGGTTGTCGCCGATATCAAGATGCCCAAATTGGATGGAATGTCGCTCTTAAGGGAGATCATCCGCCGACAGCTTGACACGAAGGTTATCCTGATAACCGGCTATGCGGATCTACAGGATGCGGTCGAGGCCATGGATATGGGCGCCTTCTACTATCTGTCCAAGCCGGTCGAGGATGAACAGCTTAAACATCTCATCAGACGCGCTGTGGAGCATATCGAGCTTACGAAGGAGAACATAGCTCTTCGACAGAGGCTGGCGACACGGGACAGGTTCTACAGGTTGGTCGGGCAGAACGAGAAGATGCAGGAGATATACAAGCTGATAGAGGCGGTTGCGCCAAGCAGCGCGACGGTTCTCATCCTGGGCGAGAGCGGCACCGGCAAGGAGCTCGTGGCACATGCCATCCACGAGAGTTCCCCGCGCAGCAGCGGCCCCTTCGTCAAAGTCAACTGCGGCGCATTGCCCGAAAACCTGCTCGAAAGCGAGCTATTCGGCCACGTCAAAGGCGCCTTCACAACAGCGCTCAGGGATAGGATCGGCAAGTTCGAGTACGCCGATGGAGGGACGATATTTCTCGATGAGATCGATGCCCTGCCGCCGCACCTGCAGGTCAAGCTGCTGAGGGTCATTCAGGAACAGGAGTTCGAAAGGGTGGGGGATAATAAGACGATCAAGGTAGACGTTAGGATCATCGCCGCCTCAAACCGCGATCTCGAGGAGGCCGTTGAGGATGGGACGTTCAGAGCTGACCTGTTCTACAGGCTCAACGTCATCCAGATCAAACTGCCGCCGCTCCGCGAGCGAAAGGACGATATCCCTCTGCTCGTGGATCACTTCCTCAAAAAATACAGCGAGCTGAACAACAAGGAGATCAAGGGCATCACGGAAGAGGCTATGCGGATGTTAGAGGAGTACGACTGGCCTGGAAACGTGAGGGAGCTGGAGAACGTGATCGAAAGGGCCGTGGTGTTGGAGACGGGGGAGTATATCACCCCTGATTCACTCAGACTTCCCTCCGATAGAGGCACGGAGCCCCTATCCGCCGTTGCCGCCTCAAAGGGGGTCATGAAGCTGAAGGAGGCCGTGGAGATGGCTGAGAAGGAGGCGATCCTTAAGGCCCTCCAGGCGGCCAACTGGCGCAGGATGAAGGCCGCCGAGCTCCTAGGTATCAACCGGATAACCCTCTATAACAAGATGCGACAGTACGGGATAACAGAGGAAAAGGGGTGATGTTCAAGAGGTTTGAGAGCTTCAAAACCCGATCCGCCGTCATATGCCGAAACGGGATGGTGGCGACGAGCCAACCGGTGGCGGCGCTTGTGGGGTTAAAGGTGTTGATGGACGGCGACATGTAGCCTCAGGGCCATCTACAGGTGGTATGCAACCTGGTCGACTTCGATATGAACGTCCAGGACGCCATAGACGCGCCGAGGTTCAGATACATGGGAGGCGGGTCGATCGCATTGGAGGAGGGCATAACCGAGGAGGTCGCCCGTGAGCTTGAAAGGCGCGGACATAAACTTCTTCCCCCCAACACCTTCTTCGGCGGAGGCCAAGCGATCTTCATAGATCCCGAGACGGGATCGCTGCACGGCGGTTCCGATCATAGGAGAGATGGCTGTGCCGTGGGATATTGAAGTTGACTCAAGTCGGAGTGGGATGTATACTATTGCTGTTCAATCCGGCTTTCAAGGAGGGATTTGAGATGCTCGATGTCGTCAAGGTGGGATTTATAGGCGCTGGGGGAAACGCCAGCGGTCACATGAACAGGGTGAGCCAGATCGAAGGCACGCAGATAGTCGCCATATGCGACCTGAACGAGTCCCGTGCCGCTGAGGCCGCCGGGAGATACGGCGCCAAAGCCTATACCGACTACCGCAGGATGATAGATGAGGTCGAGATGGACGCCGTATATGTCAGCGTGCCTCCGTTCGCACATTATGACGCCGAGATCAGAGCCGCCGAGAAGAAGATCCACCTCTTCGTCGAAAAGCCCGTCGCTTTGACCTTGGAGAAGGGGATACAGATATGGGAGGCGATCGAGAGGAACGGTGTGATAAGCTGTGTGGGATATCAGCTCAGATACGGCCCCTATGTCGAGGCCATCAGGGAGTTCCTCCAGGATAAGAACATCGCCATGGCGGTCGCCGAAAGATGGGGGAGCATGATAATCCCTAAAAGGTGGTGGCATATGATGGAACGCTCGGGCGGCCAGTTGGTCGAGCAGACCACCCATCAGGTGGATCTGCTGAGATATTGGGTCGGGGATGTCAGGGAGGTCTATGCCAGATACGCCCTTCAGGTTCACAAACACACGCCTGAGGTGACGATACCCGACCTTCAGATCTTAACCCTCCAATTCGCCAACGGCGCTTTAGGTTACATCGCCTCAAGCTGCACCAACATCCCCGGCAGAGGCGGCTATGATATCTACATTGAGGGCATGAGGATCGAGGTAAGGGGCAGGGAGCCGCGGGTTTATCCCGAGGATGCCGGGGTGACCTTTACCCCCAGAGAGGAGCCGTCCATAGACGAGGCCTTCATAGACGCCGTCAGGAGGGGCGATCCATCGGGCATTAAATCCCCCTACATAGACGCCCTCAAGACCCTGGACGTCACTTTGGCAGCGAACAGATCGGCGAAAGAGAACAGACCGGTACCGACTTACTTCTCCTGGTGAAGATGAGGATCTGGGAGACGCTGGCCCTCGCCGTCGCCCTGGGGATGGATGCCTTCTCGGTGGCCTTGGGGATAGGATCATCGGGAACCAGCTTGCGCGGCTCAATAAGGCTGAGCTTTCACTTCGGACTCTTCCAGTTCACGATGCCTATAATCGGATGGCTGGTGGGCAAAAACCTGGTCGGCGTGATACAGAGATACGATCACTGGGTCGTCTTCCTGCTGCTCGGGGGAATCGGCGCCAAGATGATCTACGAGGCGTTTAAAACTGAAGACGAGGAAAAACCGACACGCGATAGGACGAAGGGCTGGACGTTGATACTCCTTTCGATAGCCACCAGCGTGGACGCGCTGGGCGCGGGGGTGGGGATGGGGATACTCGGGACAAACCTGCTTGTCCCGTGTGCCATCATCGGTCTGGTGGCGGCGACGATGAGCATGGCGGGCGTGAGAATAGGACATCATCTCTCCTCCCTCTTTGGCAGGAGAATGGAGGTGCTGGGAGGAATGGTGCTGATCGGTTTGGGGTTCAAGATGCTTTTCACGGTGTGAAAGATCTTTGAGGGAAAGGAGGTCAGAGCTCAATCTGCTGCTATGAGCTCCGCAGTTTAAAGGCCTTTAAGGAGATCAATATCCTCTCGTGCCTCCGACAGAGCTCCTTCTCCGATCTGAGCTGCGCCCTTATCATCTCCTCCTGCCAGTGTGCGTTGAACAGTTTGCAATCCGGATCGTCGCAGAACGGCTCGCCGAAGAAGTGATAGAAAACGGCCTGCATCGCATATCCCTTCAACACCTCCGTCAGCCTCTCATCGCCGTGATCTATGAACCTATCGGCGAACTTCCCCTTCAGCTCCAGATAAAGCGGATAATCCACCTGACCCCCTGAGAGGGATTGAAGGGCGTGTTTAAGCCTGTAAAACTCCCTCGGCTTGGCGGGCGCCTCCACCACACCCGTCGTGGAGATCAGACAGGGAACGGAAAGGATTATCACCCTGGCGTGATACCTTCCATCCTCCGTGGACCACGTCCCGAGAAGCTGATTGGTGAATATCAGGTGGAAGTTGTCGAATTCCCTCTCATCGGAGGGAATCAATCCGTATAGAATTTTAGCGAGATCGTAACCGTCATAGAGTATCCCGAAAGGTTTTCGGGAGGGGTGCAGGATACCCCTCCTCTCGAACTGCATCTCGCCGTAGAGCGGCTCGAAACCGATCTGGTCGTTCGGCCTCATCAGGTTTCTGATTCTGCACGAGGCGATCCCTCGGGCGAGCTGATCGATCTTCCCTTCCCTCTCCGACCGATCCAGCCTCTCGAGGTGGTATTCGAAGAAATTTCCCCTGCGTTCGATCTCAAATCCCGGGAGTTTCCCGCGGAGATACAGAGCTATCTCGGATAAGTTCAAATTCGTGGTGGCCGGATCGTCATAGAGGAGGATTCTCCTCACCCTTTCATCTCCCTGAGTTTTTCAAGGCAGATCTCGGCCGCCCGTTTGCCCGACACCAGCATCGCCCCGAAGGTTGGCCCCATCCTCGGCAGCCCATAAAGCGCCACCACTGACATACCGGTCACGATCAACCCGGGATGCGCCTCGCCTGTGTGTTCCACCAGCAGATCCTCGGACTGTTCCACCCACATGGCTCCTGTGCCGGCCTTCTTGATCAGCCCGCGCTCCTCCAGCTTTGAGACCACCTCCGCGTCGTGACCCGTGGCGTCCACGACAAGCTTCGACTCTATCGCCACGGGATCGACGCATGTGATCTCACGGGGCAAAGCGGAGATAGGGGTCCAGTTGATGACGACTCCGGCGACCCTTCCGTTTTCCCTCAGAACCACATCATCCACCTTGGTCATGTTGGCGAACTTCACCCCGGCGTCACAGGCTGCCGCTATGAGCTTGGAACAGGCATGTGGGCCATCGGCTACATAGAGGCCGGGGGAGAACCTCTCGTACGGCACACCCAGCTCATCCAATATCTCGTTAGCGGGCTCTCTGACGGTAACCTTGTTCATCAGGTATCCGCCGATCCAGAAACCTCCGCCGAGGTAGTTGTTCCTCTCGACGATCAAGACCTTAACCCCCGCGGCGGCCAGTTCCTTACCCGTCATCAGGCCGCTGGGGCCTGCCCCGACGATTATCACGTCGCTTTCGGCATATTCGTGGAACTGTCTCATGAAGGAATCCACTATGGCCCTGGTAACCTCTTTCTCTCCAACGGGCTTGAAGATCTGCATCCTACACACCTCCTATCGGATTTCAGCCGATTTTAAGCGAATAGTCATTTATAGTCCCGAGCCACTTGCTAAAAAGCTAATCTGCTATTTTAATCCTTGCGAACTTTCTACCTACCTTCAAAATCGAACCGTCCCTGATCGGCACATCGTCCGGGGAGCTGATTCTCTTGCCATCCAACCGCATCGCCCCCTGAAGTATCAAGTTTCTGGCCTCTCGGTTGCTTTTAGCTATACCGGCCATAACGAGCAGCTTGACGGACCAGATCTTACCTTCCTTGAGCTCAGAGGAGGATATCTTGAGTTCAGGCATCTCGCTGGGCATTTCCTTTTGGGCGAAAACCCTCTCGAACTCCTCCTCCGCCTTCCGGGCAGCCTCGGCTGAATGATACATCGTTACGATCTCCCTCGCCAGCCTCTTCTTGGCCTCTTTGGGATGTATCGTTCCCTCCTTCAGTCCCTCCTCTATCCGACGGATCTCCTGCATCGGCACGTCAGTCGTCAACACGAAGTAATCGATCATCAGCTCATCCGGTATGGACATGATCTTGCCGTACATCTCAAACGGCGGCTCCTCTATGCCGACATAGTTCCCAAGCGATTTGCTCATCTTCTCCCTGCCGTCCAGGCCGACGAGAAGGGGCATCAGGAGCACGACCTGCGGTTCCTGGCCGAAAGCCCTCTGTAGATCCCTTCCCATCAGGTTGTTGAACTTCTGATCGGTTCCCCCCATCTCCACGTCCGCCTCCAGCACAACCGAATCGTAGGCCTGGCACAGTGGGTAGAGTATCTCGTGTAGCCCTATCGGCAGCTCGTTCTCAAATCTGCTTTGAAAATCGTCCCTTTCTAGAACTCTGGCGACCGTGGTTTTAGCGGCCAACCTGATCACGTCGGCGAAGTTCATCTTTCCCAACCATTGGCTGTTGAAGACCACCTTGGTCTTTTCGGGATCGAGGATCTTACAATACTGCTCCTCGTATGTCCTGGCGTTCCTCTTGACCTCTTCCTCGGAGAGCTGGGGTCTGGTCTTGGATCGACCGCTGGGGTCGCCTATCATGGCGGTGAAATCGCCGATGACGATGATCGCCTCATGGCCCAGATCCTGGAATTGTCTCAACTTCCTCAACACGACCGCCGAACCGAGGTGGATATCGGGCGCTGTGGGATCGAGCCCCAACTTCACCCTGAGCGGACGTCCCTCCTTCTGCGCCCTTTCAAGTTTCATCCGGAGTTCTTCCTCCGATATTATCTCCACCGCACCACGTTTTATGATTTCGATCTGTTGGTCAACGCTTACCTTCATCGTTTTCCCTCAGACAGTTTTCTTCTACCATGTATTCCGGAACGACGTCAAAGAGATCGATTTTAGCGCAAAAGCGCAGATCCTCCTCAAATCCTATCCTCGCCAAGTATCGCCCATGTTCCGATCTGAGGAACATCCCGACGATATCGCTGAACTCCTCGGCCAAACCTCTGGCAGCGAGGGCTGAATCGGATATCTCCACGCCTCGTGAGAGTCCCTCGAGCTTAAAGACGCAAAACCCGGCGAACACGGCATCCTCAAGGCCGAATCTGCCCTCCTTGCCGGAGCAGAGCATGACGATCTCATCGCCGAGCCTGATCGCCCTTTGACACAACGCCGAGAGGTTGAGGAACGAACCGGCAAATATCCTGGAAGCCCCCTTTGAAGCACACAGTTTCAAGGTTCTGGTTCCGTTGGTTGTGGTGAGCGCCACGATCTTCCCCCGTATTCTTTCGGGTTTGTATTCGAGCGGCGAATTTCCCAGATCGAACCCCTCGACCGCTTTCCCCTCCCTCTCGCCGCATGCCAGAATCCCCCTCGGATCGGATCTCTTGGCCTTGAGGGCTTCTTCGGGCGAAAGGAAAGGGATAACACACCGCGCGCCGTTGGCTACCGCCGTGACGATGGTGCTGGTGGCCCTAAGCACATCCACCACAACTGCCACCTTGCCCCTTAACTTGATCGCTTCCACCTCAGATGGACAAAAGATCACATCCAGTTTCATCCTTGGCCTCATGCCTTAAAATGTGGACTTTTATCTCCTCTTTCGCTCAACTTGATTATAACCTAACATCGGGAGATATATCAAGAGCTAAGAGACATCGGGGTGTATGAGAAATTTGTATCGACTTGTCCGTTAATCTATGGTATAAATATGCTGCTAAGTGATCTCACTCAAGGGAAAAGGAGGTCTTTCAGATGGAGGAAGTGCGTTGGGAAAGGCTGAGACCAAGGGAGATCGAAGCAAGGTTCAAGGAATTCCCAGTGGTGTATACACCCTTTGGCAGTCTGGAATGGCACGGATATCATAATCCTCTGGGCCTGGATGCGGTTAAAGCCTGGGAGCTCTGCATCAGGGCAGCTCAAAAGGGCGGAGGGGTGGTAACGCCGGCCACCTTCTGGCCCATAGGCGGTATGCCTCATCCTTGGACAGTGAGAATGTCGGAAGATCTGATACACGATCTGGCAGTATCGATCTTCGAACAAATGGGGCATGTCGGCTTCAGGGTAATCATAGCCGTTACAGGACATTACGGATTTGAGCAGGTTTACCAGATCAAAAGGGCTGCGCTGGAGGTGATGTATCGAAGTGGGATGTGTATCTATGCCATGCCTGAGTATGAGGCCGCCTGTGACATAGGCTATAGGGGAGATCACGCCGCGAAATGGGAGACATCGATCATGATGTATCTCATTCCGGATCTGGTGGAGATGAAGGAGGCTGAGCCGCCGGGGACACCGATGGACGGCGTCGGTGGTGAGGATCCAAGGGTTCACGCTTCAAGGGAATTGGGCGAGAAGGTATGCGATCTCATCATCGAGAGGCTTTCCTCAGCGGCTAAAACCCTGTTGGAGCTCAGTCCGAGGGAGAGATCACGGTTCATCACAGCCTGCGCCGCACATCTTAGAACATTGGAAACCCATAAACGTGGAGCGATGGCCGATGAAAACTACTGGAAAGGCGTATTGGCCCTGGCTAAGGGGGAGTATCATAAGGCGATAGAGGCGTTTAACATGATATAAGTGTAACCAAGAGCCCGATTTCGGGCTCTTAGCTCATCTTCCATCCTTCCTCTCCAGAGGTACAATCGGCAACAGGATATGTGATGGGTGATTTTTGTCGTGATAGATGGTGTTTTCGGCCACCTTCATCTCGTATCCCTCATGATAATCCTGACCGGTGTTCGGATTGATATCGAAGCGCGGGTAATTGCTACTGGTGATATGGAGTTTGATCCGATGACCTTTGTTGAAGATTATCGCTGTCGACCAGAGATCTATGTCGAACTCATATATGGCCCCGGGTTCAAGCAACTCCTCTCTGCTCAACGATCTTCTGAATCGACCTCTTATGATGCCGTCTGCTATGAGCATCGATCGCCCGTCAGGGTAGACGTCCATCAGCTTCGCCACGAAGTCGGTATCCACACATGATGAGCTGGCCCAAAGTTTAACCGTGATCCTTCCTATCACCTGAACGGGTTCCTCTAAGGATTCCGTCTGGAATACGAGAACGTCCGGCTTCTTTTCAAGCTCACTTTGATCCATCGGACCGGCAGGGATAAGCAAATTCGGCCCTCCTCATCTTCCCTTCCTTTCATCCACGCTCGGAATTCCCTTGAGCGTAGTAATTGATGGGAAAACATCCCAACGTTAATAATGTGAGCGTTTATCTGAGCAGAAGAAGCACTTCAAGTATTTCGACTCGAACCTTATCGGCGACGGAACGGTCCTTCGGCTCCTTCCAGTAGATCATGCTCGACTTTGTCATACATGCGGTGACACGTCTGGCGGCCGTTTCCAGAAGCTTCTCGGCTGAGTTGAGGCTTTTAACCTTCACCCCTTTTCCTTTCAGCTCAGCGATTCTATCTCGTAATATCCTGAGATACTCGTAATCTTCAATTCCCTCACGGATAGCTTCCATATGTTTGCCAGCCGTGACCGAGTCTTCGTCCAGGAACAGAGGGGTGTAGGCGCCGATTCTGGAAAGGTATTCGTTCCATGAGGAGGCACCGTTGGAATCGCCGAAGGCCCAATAACCTGCCCCTTTAGCGCCGTATCTCCAGCAGAACCAGGGTTCCATTCGGTGATAGCTGTAGGGGTCCAGCAGCTTGCCGGGGCCGCTGCAAGCATAGAACCACAGCTCCTTACCCGCTTTCCGCTGTTTTATGTAGAAATCGGCGAATCTTTCACCGCCGTTTATCCACATCACCATATTCGGGCAGAGCACATCGCATAGCTCAAACATCTCCCTCGTCCCCTTCCATGGATCCCTCCATGTGGGATCCTCCCAGATGACCACCTCAGGTTCTGTCCTCTGGATAACACCGGCATATTCGATGATGATCCTATCTTTTTCAGGCGAGCTCGGTTCATCTACCAGCAGCAGACCTAACTGCTTTGGCTTGATATTCCATTCCCTCAGAGTTTTCACCCACCACCTTATCCACTGAGATACGGCGTTTTCAAACTCCGGTGTCCCCATTTCAAACCCGGAAAAACGCCTCCTAACGGAGAGGAACACATAGTAGTTTCGGGCGTTCGGCCATCGTTCGATCCATCTCCGGAAGTTCTCGGTCGAGGGTTCCTCTATCATATCGCCCTTTTTATCGTATTTCCCCCGCGGCATCACACTGCTTGTCGCCCAAGGGGTATCCACGAAGTGGTTTTGGAGATGTTTGATAAAGGCCTTTCGATTCTTCGGCGTCACTTCATAGGAGCGATCCCGATCCGTGTAGTCCCACCCTCCCAGATGCAGCGTGGGCTGATCGGGGAACGTAAACGGATACACCTTCAATCGGATGGGCACGGAGTTTCCCGTCGGTTCAATCGCGATCTTACCTGTGTATTCGCCTGAAGGCATATCCTTAGAAGGATGAAAGGTAAGCCAGATCTGTCGTGTCATACCCTCAGGTATCTCCACATAGAAGTATCGACCCTTTTTCCTTGCCAGGGGCAACGCCGCCGCAACCGGTATGCCGGATTTCGTATCGGTGAACGGCACCTCGTGGACGGTGATATAATCCGGATTTACGCCACCAGGCAGGCCCATAATTGAAAGGCGAAGCTTCGCCTCACCTGGACCCGCGTTGCTGATATTGAAAGCTGCCCCGCGGTATTCGTTCCTCATCATCGCCACTTCAATTTCGGCCCCGCCCTCTCGGGGCGGTTCTGTCGGACTCAGCATATCCCATCGGTTCTTCTTCCAGATGACGATGGAGCGAAATCCCATCTCCCTCCAAATTGCCGCCTGCACGGAGAAAATCCGACGGTGTAGATCGTTGAAAGGCAGGACAGCTTTGAACCCCTCCGCGGAGATTTCCCTCATCGTTTTGATCTCCTTCCCGATCTCATCGAGCTCGCGGGCCAGTTTTCCCTTTTCTGGAAGGCCTTTGAGGGATGAACGAACGGCGGCGAGATCGAGCCGTAGCCTTCTTTTCACAAGCTGCATCATCTCCTGTTCATGAAAAAATCGTTTCAGGTCATCCGTTTTCTTCCCTACCAACGGCTCTTCCAAAAATGAATCCGGCCCGCGATAGACCTCGATCTCGTCGACAAACACATAGGGTCCATTACCGTTTACGATGAAAGCGACGTATCGGCCATGGGTCCTAAGCTTATCCGTCCAAAAGCGATGACGTGCATATCCTTTGACCCCAGGCATTCCGTGCTCAGCCGAAAGCTCAATGAGATCACCCACATAGGTGTAGGTTCTTCCATCATCGCTGACGAGGATAAGTATCGACGGCCAATTCACCCCTGCCGTTCCCGCCGCGGTGCTGTAGGAAACGCCGCTAATAGGCTGAATCGAATCGAGATCGATAACGATGATAACCGGATGGGCTTTCTCCCAACCTACCGTGCTCCTTTGTGTCCAGAAATACCCCTTTGTATAGATTCCGTCGGTGAGTTGGATCTTATCGCCTGGATCGGTACAATACCGATAATTTGGCCTTGGGAAAAGCATATATCTCTTACCCTTAGCGATGTTCTCACCGGGCATTCCTGAAGCTGATGATAACGCTCCAAACATCCATGAAGAGATCAGCAATAACAGCAATAGGTTTAAAGGTTTCATCAAGCACCTCCTTTGGTGGACATCCGTCCTATGTGGAGCCAAAGCCGACATGCTCAACGGCGGATGTGATATCCTCCCTGTCGATTCCGTCTGTATTGGTTTCCCGATCGGATTATATACCCCCTAGGAGGGAACGTCAATCGATTTCCTGACGTCCTTAATCCACGGAAGGAAAATCGGAACATATAAAAAAAGAACTACCCCTCCACGGTTAATCCCCGAGGGGAAATTTCCGACGGTTTACCTAACCCGGCGGAAGAAATCGAGGATCGCTCGAAAAGGAACCCCCTGTGAAGGAGATCCGAAAGATATCAGGTGAAAACTCTCCACGTATCTTCTAGGAGGTTTGTCCCTGGATCCTACTCGAATTCCACCTCCACTTTTCTAGCCGGGGCATCTTTGGGCACGACGATCTCGAGAACGCCGTTTCTATAGATCGCTCGAACTCTATCGGGGTTAACGCCATCTGGCAGGGGGATGTTCTGTGATATCTTGCCTCTGATGATCAGATATCTCCCTGAGGTGAACACCTCTATATCCCCCTGCCTGAGTCCCGGAAGTTCGACCCTCGCTACGACGTCTCTGTCCCTTTCATATATATCCACGGCCGGTGTGCTTTGAGATGGAAGTGCGGGTCTTTCCTCACGCCGCGGAAGTTCCACCTGAGTTTCATAGGAACCTTCCAACTCCTCATATTCCGCCTCATACCCCGGCGGATTAATCGGGACGTTTACTGTCGTGGATGTCCGTTGAAGACTTTGATAGCCCCTGTATTGTGGTGGAACCAGCTCATCCAAAGAGTACCAATTGCTCATAGCCAGCTCCAAAAGGGCCAGCCTTCTATAGAGGTCGCTGAAAAACCTGTTCGTCTCGGCCTGGAACTGTTGAAGTTCGTCGAAGAGCCTCCAATGCCTCATGATCATATCTCATCACCTATCCTTTCGCCTCAGGTGATTACGTTTGAATTTTATCACCTGATCGCTGGTGTGTCAACCTCCTCCTACCGTTTATCTATTTCCCGCTTCATTCTCAAGCTGAGGGCAGATCAGGTTATTTTTCTGAGCTCTGGACAGGAGATCGGACAAAGAGGGATTGGAAATAAAAACACCTCCTTGTTATGCTATATAAAGAACAAATCTAGCTACCTGACACTTTTAAGGGAAGTAAGGGATCAAGCGGATTTTGAGCCTCTCCCCCAGTGCTAACATCCTCTCTTCACTTATCAGCCATACATATAGCAGAGCAACTGCCAAGGTCACCCTTATCCTGCTGTTATCAAGCAGTCTACTTAATCTCCTTACGTTGCTTGTCAGTTTCCCTTCCACGGCAGCTTTGAGGCTATCCTGCGTTAAGATATGGGGAATCTTCAATGGAAGAGGGTGTCTACGATTAATTTCTAGAGAGGCGAGGCGTTTGAGCCGAGAACACCTCGCCCTTATGACTGCGGATACCTCGGAGGGATCAGAACAACCTTACCGCCATCACCGCCGAGCTCAACCCCAGCGGGATCAGCCTTCTCTTCTCCTCGTGTCCCAGCATTTTCACTTCATATTTTACCCCAAGTGCCGTGGCCTGGAGGATTATGTTCTCCAGCATATATCCGATCTCCCAAAGCGCCCGTTTGGTCCGCTCGTTGGTTGAAAGGATAATGCAGTTTGTGCATCCCGGGGAGATCGATTGGATATCGACGTTCCTCAGCCTCTCGATGCGGTGAACAGGGGCATTGCCTCTCCAGTTGATATATTCGTATAGGCCGTTTCCCGAAAGGAGATGGACGGAGGTATAGTTTTGGCCGCCGGCCCATGTAGGAATGGTCATGCCCCATTTCCTGCCCCTGTATTCGTGAGGGGTCCGGCCACGGGCAGCCCAGAGGAGCTGTGAGATCTCCCTCAGACCTGACTTGATGCCTTCCGAAACGGTGCTAGCCCTCTCTATCGCCTCAAAAAACGGCATCTTCCCGCGCAGGTCCGGATCGGAGAGGTTTCCCCCAAGCCACGGCCTCGGCCTTGAGCTCGTCCAATATGATCCGGAATAAGGAGGATGGATCGGCTTAATCACCATACGGGCGGTCGCATGCATGTTGCCGATGAGAGCGCCATCTATACCAACGTTGTGGATACACGTTCCTATCCCCAAAGCGGCACAGGCGAGATAGATGGCCTGTTGTTGCATACCGCTTTCAACGTGCAGCCAATCCTCCTCGATACCCGTTACCCCTGGCTCAACTGCTATCAGGATCGGATCGGAGGAGAAATCCAGGAATAACCTCCTGTTCGTGAATCTAGGTATCTGAGTGGCCTTTTTAACAAGATCGATCTGATGGGAATCAAGCTGTTTTGACTCGTCGAATACCCCCCAATGTCCCCTTCCCGACGAGCATCGGGAGTTTAAGGTCAATTCCACCGTAGTCTGAACTACCATATCTGCCCCCTCGGCTTGAGATCTTCTCCCTGATCGACACCCATTTTTCAATGGGAATCTGAAGAAAGATCCCCACGATATCAGGGTCGAACTGGGTTCCGGAGCAGGCGGCGATCTCCCACAGGGCCTTTTCGACCGGCATGGCTTTTCTGTACGGTCTATCGGAGGTCATGGCGTCGAAGGCATCGGCTATAGCGAAGATCCTGGCGCCTATCGGTATCTCATCCCCTTTCAACCCATCCGGATATCCTTTCCCATCATATCTTTCATGATGGTGGCGCACGATCGGCAGAGCATCGGCCAAAAACTCGATGTGTTTTAACGCCTCATATCCTATGACAGGGTGCTTTTTCATTATCTCCCACTCCTCGGGGGTGAGCTTTTCAGGCTTATACAGGATCCTTTCCTCGATCCCGATCTTACCTATGTCGTGCAATAGGGCTCCCCATTTTATCGGTCTGAGACTCTTGCCGTGAAAGCCCAGCTTTCTGGCGATGAGGAGGGTATATTCAACCACCCTGAGGGAGTGATTTTCAGTCTCGACGTCCCTTCGATCGAGCAGCGCCACAAGAGCTTGGAGGGTCTGCTCGTATGTCCCCTCTATCTTGGCATAAAGGAGGGCGTTTTCAATGGCGATGGCGGCCTGAGCGGCGAAGGCCTCAAGAGCGATCTCGTCATCCTTCGTGAATGTATCCCCCTCCAACTTATTGAGTATCTGAACTACGCCGATGACCTCCCCTTGGAGATTTTTCATGGGAGAGCAGAGGATCGATTTCGTCCTGTAGCCGGTGCGTCTATCGACCTCCCTATTAAACCGCGGGTCGGAATAGGCATCAGGGATATTAACCGTTCGGCCGGTTCTAGCGACATATCCGGCAATGCCCTTATCAACGCTGAACCTTATCTCTTTGACCTCATCTCCCTCCGCGACCAGAGACCACAGTTCCCCCCTATCCTTATCCAGCAGGAACACCGATCCTCTATCCGCCCCTAGCATCTCCCTCACAAGAGGGACGATCTTCCACATGAGTTTCTCCAAGTCGACCTCAGAATTGAGCGACCTGGATATCTCGAGTAACCTCTGCAGCCTTTCAGGTTCCATCATATCAACCTATCACGTCGCTTTCGTATTGTATCCCATTATTTATTATCGGAAGATCCCCATTGATGGTTAAGGGGAAATCGCCGTGCTCCAATGGATCATTATAACACCCCGCTGCCCCACGGGACAACGTTGATTCATCCCATGACTCATGTTATAATCACAACCAGCGAGGAGAGCCTATCCACGGAGGAGTAAGATGCTTGAGAGGGAAGAGGTAGAAGATATAGCCCATAATATCATCGATCTATGCCGGGCAGATGAAGTCCAGGTGTTCATATACGGTGGCGAAAGCTATCTAACCAGATATGCCGAAAACCATATCCATCAAAATACGGGTGTTAGCGACCTCTCAATATCCGTCAGCGCCATCATAGATGGGAGGATGGGCGAAGCATCCACAAACAGGTTGGACGACGAATCGCTTAGGAAGGTGGCCCAAAACGCCGTCGAACTGGCGAGGATCTCACCCGAAGATCCAAATCTACTTCCCCTTCTAGGACCTCAGGAATACGAGGAGATAAATGCTTTTTACGATGAGGAGATAACCCCGATGGACAGAGCAGAAGGGGTGAAACGGGTCATCGATATGTGTCGGAGGAGAAGGTTGACTGCCGCGGGGATCTTCAGCAATTCCAGGGGGTTCCTGGCCATCGTCAACTCAAAAGGGCTATCCGCCTTTCATAAGAGCACATCGGTTACCTTCAGCCTTTCAGTTATGGCTGAGAGAGATGGAGCGGGATGGTGTGAGCGTAGCTCAAGGACGATCAAAGATATCGATCCGGAAGAAATCGGCGAGATAGCCATACGCAAGGCTGAGATGAGCTGTTCGCCGCGGGAGATATCTCCGGGCAGATATACCGTGATTCTGGAGCCAGCGGCGGTGGACAGCTTGATACGCTTCCTCTCCTTTAGCTTCAATGCCATGGCGGTGGATGAGGGAAGGAGCCCACTGAAAGGGAAAGTCGGCCTTAAAGTCTTCGGGGAGAACGTAAACCTCGCCAGCGATGTGTATCATCCGCTCCATAGGGGCGCGCCGTTTGACCCGGAGGGCGTGCCCACCAAGAGGGTTCAGCTTATAGAGAAGGGAGTGGCAACGAACCTCGTATACGATAGGCTTACCGCCCAGAAACATGGGGTCGAGCCGACCGGACATGGACTCGATCTGAGAAACACCCAGGGAGCCTATCCAAGGGCACTCGTCATGGAGGGCGGAGAGAGCACCCTCGAGGAGATGATAAGATCGACCGATAGGGGAATCCTGGTGACCCGTTTCCACTATGAGAACATGGTCGATCCGATGAACCTGATCGTCACCGGAATGACCCGCGATGGGACGTTCTGGATCGAAGACGGCGAGATAAAGTTCCCCATCAAAAATTTCAGGTTCAACGTGAGCCTCTTCGACGTGCTGAGCTCGGTGGAGGCCATGTCCGAGCCGGTTTACTCCAGAGGTGTCGTCGTTCCGGCGATGAAGGTGAACGATTTTAACTTCTCGAGCGGGACCCAGTTTTAGAACAAGGTTATCGCCGGGTGTGTAAATTTTTGCACAGTGATCCGATTTGCACAAAATGTGAAATTTATTTCATATCCCATAGAAGGGGAAACGCATTTGAGAGGGTGGAAACTAAGGCACGGATTTTGCACCACCATTGCAGCGATAGGTGGTTTGCGGTGAAAGCTCCAACGAGCGAGCAATTCCCACAATTCTCTCACCCCATCCCAGAAGACGGGTTGGGGTTATTTTTTTAGAATCGATGTTCCTGATAGATTATCACCCCTGATAGATCATCTTTCATCGTCATCGAAAACCCAAATCTGCTTTTACCTAGGATCATCTCAAAGCCGAGGTTAACCATCCGCCCTGCATCTCCGCCCAAATTCATCCCTGCCGAGATCGTTCCACCGATTCCGCTCCGCGGACCGGTTAGGTAAACCCGGACGAGCGATAATGGTCTCACCCCGAGTAGCTTCTCGGTGCTGAAATGGAACTCGAACCATTCTCTGGGTTCCCAGATGCCGTGAAGAACAAAACCTGCTCGCATCGGCAGAAGGACTTGGGGGAATAAGAGGTTTCTGAAAACCAGAGACATCCTGAGCCCATTGATCCCCCCCGGTCTCATCCCAACGGCGATATCGGCGTTCAACACCGATTTGCCCTCATCCCTCTCCGGCCGATCTACCTTCTCCAGGTCATATTTGAGTCCATTGACGATCGCCGGTATAAGCTGACGGGGATCGTTGGGATTAACGTCTTCTCCATGCGTCGCTGTGAGCCTCATCTCGGATATGATCTCTCCCTTTTTAAGGGTCTGACGATAAAGAGAGAGGCGACATCCGATCTCCGCCCCTCCGATTCTTTTCCCAACCCCGATGAAGATATCATCCTCCCTGATCATACGATAATGGAGGTTAAGATCCGTCCGCGATGTGAATCTCCGCTCGTTGACCATATAATCGGAGGTCGTCTTCAACAGGTCTGCGTTCACCTCACTTTTGATGTTGAACCGGTATCCCACCATGAATCCCTTGCCTCCTTCCCCCCACATCAAGAGGATATCCGGACTCACGCTGAGCGATTGGAAGGTTGAAAGAAGGGTATCCTCCTTCTCGGTCTTTTTGAACTCCAGATCCGACATCGAGAGGTGAAAACCCACCTCCCTCCCATCCTGCTCGGAGAGCAAGGAAGGATCGAGTGGGATCGTGATACTTCTGAATCCATCTGCTCCAGAGACGAAGATCAGATAGATCAAAACGGGGATCATCCAACAGCTCAAACGGATCATTATCTCACTTCCACCGTGATGTCAAAGGCGATGGACTGAATGCCCGATCTCCCGATCAAATGGCGGTATCTCAGGGAGAAATCTCCGAGATCAGCCATAAGTCCAAACCTGAACCCTCCCCTTACACCTTTACCTGAGATCCATCCCGCTTCCATGAGGGCGTTTCGAGTGGGTTTTACCTGGAGACGGAGAAAGGAATTACGGTTCCATATTCCCACCTTTACCTGTCCCGATATCTGCTCGACCGGGATGGTCAATTCGAGGATTATGTTCTCGCTGGGTCTCTCCCAGTAAGATTTCGCCTTCGCCCTTTTAAGGGCGTGTCGGTTATATCTGACTCCGCCTATAAGGCCGATAGCTACAGCCTCAGCGCGAACGGATCGTAGATTTCGTCCGACGCCGATATCGAATGAGAACCCCTTCCCGGCCCCCACCTCCCCGAGATCTCCCTTGGCCGAGCAGGATAGATAGGAGGGAGAGAGGATCAGTTCCAAGCCGTTTAAGGTGAGATATTCGGTATACCGGATGGAGAACTCCCTGTATAATCCCTCACGATCGCCGGACGATCGAACGGATATCCCGTGGGGTCCACTGACCAAATCGAGATATGTATACCCCACCATCTCGTTTAGATCCTCATAACCTATCACGAGACGGGGTGAACCTGTTCCTTCGAATGACATGGGATCTTCAAGCGGCGAGGGCTCAAAAGCCCCCCACCCCATTTGGCAGAGAAAGAAAAGGGCGAAAATCATATTCGCTCAAATTCCCCTTGAGTGTAGCAGTTATCCATGAGGAGGAACGAGGAGAAGGGAAATCCGTTACACGTTCAACGTTTAACGTTGTAACGTTTTCCGCTCCTAGTTCCTCGTTCCTTCTCAATCCTCCTTTTCGGCCTGAGCGGCGGCGATGATCTTCTGGGCGATGTCGTATGGCACCTCCTCGTAGTGCGAGAACTCCATCGTGAACCATCCCCTCGCGCTGGTCATCGATCGCAGATCAAGAGCATATCTAAACATCTCTGCCATAGGCACTTGAGCCTTGATCACCTGATATTTACCCTGTTGATCGACGCCAAGCACTCTGCCGCGGCGGCTGTTGAGGTCAGCCAACACATCGCCCATATGCTCCTCCGGCACGGTGACCTCAACATTCATTATCGGCTCGAGCAGCACCGGATCGGCCTTTTGCATCGCCTCTTTAAAGGCCATGGAGGCGGCTATCTGGAAAGCCAGATCGGAGGAGTCGACCGGATGGAACTTGCCGTCATAGAGGGTTACCTTGATGTCGACGACGGGAAAACCGGCCAGCACTCCGCTCTGCATCGAGTTCCTGATCCCCTTCTCGACCGCCGGGATGAAGTTGCGCGGGATCGCCCCGCCGAAGATCTCATCCACGAACTCGAAATACTCTCCCCGTGGAAGCGGTTCCATCTTTATGACCACATCGGCGAACTGCCCTCTTCCGCCAGTCTGTTTCTTATAGCGGGCGTGTATCCCCTCAACCGATTTGCGTATCGTCTCGCGATAAGGAACCTTAGGTGTCGCTGTGGTCGCCTCGATGTTGTATCTGCGTTTGATCCTCTCCAGGGTGACGTTCAGATGCACGTCGCCCAATCCGGAGACGATCACCTGTCTCATCTCCTGATCGCGTTGAACCTGGAAGGTCGGATCCTCTTCAGCTATTGAGGTGAGGATAGTGCTCAGTTTATCGTCGTCACTCTGGCTTTTGGCTGATATGGCGAGCGAGAGAACGGGTTTGGGGAACTCGATCCCCGGCAGGGTTATCTTGGCGTCCGGCGCGCAGAGGGTATCGCCAGTGGAAGCAGATTGAAGCTTGACAGCTATTCCGAGATCACCGGCTATGATCTTGGGGGTTTCGATCTGGTTTTTCCCGTTGAGGTGGTAGAGCTTCGTAACCCTTTCACCTGCTCCTCTACTTGAGTTGAAGACCTGTGAATCGGCGCTGAGGGTTCCCGAAAAGACCCTGATGTAGCTGATTTTCCCGACGTACGGGTCGGAGGTCGTCTTGAAGACCAAAGCCGCCAACGGGGCATCGGGAGAGGGATCACGGTTTTCCTCGCCATCGACGCTTTCTATCGGTTTCGATTCGACGGGTGAGGGGAGCGATTTGACGATGAAATCCAGGATGAACGGCACAGCGATGTTCTGATACGCCGATGCACACATCACCGGAACGACGATTCCCTGGCGGATAGAGGCCTTCAATCCCCTCATTATCTCATCCGGCGTGAGCTCCTCGCCCTCGAGGTATTTCTCGGTCAGCTCATCCTCGCCCTCCGCTGCCGCTTCTATCAAGGATTCTCGGAGCTCCTCCGCCCTGGAGAACAGTTCCCCCGGTATGTCCTTCTCCTCAAACTTCCCGCTGCCCTCTCCCTCGAACTGATAGGCTTTCATCGAGATGATGTCGACTATGCCGGAGAAGGAGCTCCCCCTGCCTATCGGGATATGTAGCGGCATAAGCCTGGCGCCCAGCTCCTGTTGGATCTGATCGATTACCCCGTCAAAGTCAGCCTGTTCGGCATCGAGCTTGTTTATGACGATCGCCCTCGGCAGTCCGTATTTATCAGCCATCATCCAACTTTTCTCCGTCCCGCCTCCGACGCCTGTAACGGCATCGATCACGACCAAGGCGGAATCGACAACCCTCAAGGCACTGGCCAAATCGCCGTAGAAGTCCTCATAACCCGGCGTATCGAGGATATTCAGTTTGCACTCTCCCCATTCGGCGATACATATCTTCAGACTCAGCGTGGTCTTTCGATTTATCTCCTCAGGATCGTAATCCACAAAGGAGTTACCGGCGTCAACCCGCCCGAGCCTGTCAACTGCTCCGGCGTCGAATAGAAAGGCATCGATCAATGAAGTTTTACCTGAACCGGCATTGCCTATTAAAGCGACATTTCTGATCTGTTCCGTCCTGTATTCTTTCATCTACCCTTCTCCTCCAAAGTAACGGCGGCTGTTATGCTTCGTGTAAATTATAGCATAAAACCTCCGCCCGTGCATAAGATGTTGAGATTCAACCCACCCTTATGGTAAGATTTACTATGATGCCGATCCGGAGGTGATCGAAGATCAAAAGGAAGCTTTTCTTCATCATACCGGTTCTCATAATATCGGTCGCCGCAGCGGGATATATATCATTTAGATATTTTTATAAGCCACGGGCCGAGCTGATCTATATCGTTCCCGGTAGCCCTTTTCTCTGCCTCACATCCTCCAACTTCGCTCAAATCGCCGAAGAAATCATGAAGTCGGATTTCGCCAGAGAGATATCCGAAACCCCCATAGCGAGATACATCAAGGGGAGGGAATGGTGGAGGGAGATGAAATGGCAGCTAAAGATGTGGGAGTTCGGGTTTGGAGTCCCATTTAAAATCGAAGATCTTAGAAAGGTGGCCGGTGACAGGAGCGTCCTGGCCCTCTACCGTAAGGGTAGGACGGAGCTCTTTATGGCATCCTTCGTATCATCCCAGGGGAAGGTTGAGATCACCACCTCACAGGCAACCGCCTCGAAGAACTACTATGGGATAACGAACGAGAGGTATAGAGGATGTAACATCACCACGGTCAACTCCGGATTTCCACGTAGGTTTCATTATACCTTTATCGGGAAGCTCGGCCTTCTCAGCACGGATAAGGGCTTGCTTAAGAGATCGATAGATCTCTATCGGGATGGCGGCGATTGCTTCGCCAGGCGAAGGCCGGAGATCGCCCGATCGCTTGTGAAATCAGATCTCTCCCTCTACGTCGACTTAGACACCTTGAAGGTCGCCGAAGGGGAGTGGATCTCGGTCAATCGAAACCTCGGAGATGAGATAATCTCAGAGAACGAACTGCGAATATCCGGAATTCCACTGCCATCGGCCGAAAAGGGTGATTTCCTGCCGCCCCAACCCCCTGACGCCTTATTGACCCTCTATCTCCGGACCGGACATATCGACGCCCTGTTTCTCTCACCTGGGGGAGGAATGTCACCAAGCGTAACGGTCGTAACGGATGATAAGGGACTGGAATGGCTCAGATCCCTTCTGCTGAGGAAGGGAATGACGATAAAGGAGATGCCCAAGGTGAAAAGAGATGAGATTGAGATCTCACCCCTTCGGATATCCGGCCCGATCCCCGTCCCGATATCGGCAGGATATATCCGTTTAAAGGGCAAGGTTGTCATCGGAACACCTCTGGAATCCGTTGAAAGAGTGGCCTTATTTTTGAGGGATGCCGATTGGAACGTGAAGATCGATCCGGTTGGACATCTCGAAGTCGACCTGCGGAATCTGAGCCGTGAGATAAAGAAGTTCTCTCTGATGTTCTCCTTAGCCGCCCTTGCAAGTAAGGATAGGAGATCCAAGCTGGTGTATGAATCGCTGGGAAGTTTGACCCCACTGGGATATATGGAGAGGCTTTCAGCCGACATAGAAGATGGTAAAGGGGATAAAATCAGATTGAAGATACATATAAAAGAAGGTGAGAGAGATGTTCAAAAGGAGGCCGACCACATCGGCCTTTCTCATAGCCTTGGTCGCGCACCTGATAGGGATAATAATCCTGGGTTTAGCCATAAGGACGACCTATAATGAGGGATCAGGCGCCTGGATCGAACTGGTCGATATGTCCAATTACAGGGTGAGGCCGCCGAGAAGGCCGTTGACCAAGACGATCAAGCCTAAGTTCGACATTGAAAGGGATCTCGAGGATAAAAACGTCCCGAAGTTATCCGTTCAGTCCGATAACGTGATCTCCGAGGTCGTCGCCAAGGCGCCTAACATCATCCCCCGTAGCCTCGACGTCAACGCCGATAAGGAGCTGGGGATGGTCAACAAGCTGGACACCACCGCTAAAATCCCCGCCAAGATCGGGGATATCTCCCTGTCGCCCTCAGGTGGATCGCCTAAAGGATTGAAGATTGGAAAGGGATTCCAGACGGGAAGGGTCAGAGCTCTCGGCATAAACAAACAGCCCGGATTGTCGCTGGTTAATACCTCCGGCGAGGTGGATCTCGGTGGGGAACTGAGCGGTGATATGGCGAAGCTCTACTATATCCCCGAAGGGAAACTCGGCGCCGTTCTGGTCGGGAAGGGGAAGGACGTGATGGGGTTCATCAGAATCGTAAGGCTGAAGCATAGGATGGCGGACTGGTGGCAGGACCCGACGGCGTTGGCCAGCTTCATCGACTGGCTTGAGGAGCACACAAGGCTAAAGGCCGACATGCGCATCGAGGGAGGAGCGCTCGAACTGACCGATCCGAGGATACTGGACGCTCCGCTGGTCATTATGACGGGACATGATGAGGATGTGGTTTTGAACCATCACATGAACAGCGACGGGCAGAAAGGCGCCAAGTTCCAGCTCGCCCAGGAGTTCACCCCCGAGGAGAGGGCCGCCCTACGGAAGTATCTGATCGACAGAAAAGGCACCCTTTTCTTCGATGACTGTGGATTTCACGGGCTGTTCGCCGGAAGGGTCAGAGAGGAGCTCAGGAGGGCACTGCCCGAATATCCGCTCCAGATCATAGATAAAAACGATGAGCTTTACAGCGTCTATTATACCCTGCCCGGTCCACCGACGGGCGGGGATATCTTCTGGGGCTCGGAGAACAATCCACATGCCTCCCAGTTCCCGTATCAATGGGGGGTTAAAATAAACGGAAGATGGGCGGTTATCTACAACCGGAAGGATTACCTCTGCTGCATGGAGACGATGGAGATACCGAGCAGAACGTTGCTGAGACTGCGTCGATCGACCGACGTGCATAAGTTCATGACGAACCTCCTCTTCTACGCCATGAAGTATGGAGGTAACGTGGATAGATCTCAGTATAAGCCGTAAGTGAATGATAAAGATGCAGGGACGTTTATTACGAGGTATAAAAGGATATGAAGCTGTCAGAGCCTTTAAACGAGCGGGGGGGTGAAGTTCGCAAGGGAAAGGCAGTCATGTTAACATCAAAATGCCAAATGGACAATTGATCACTATTCCTGTTACAGGGGAAATTAAAGTTGGTTTGCTCAAGGCAGCTATTCGTAAAGCAGGATTAACTGAGGAAGAATTCATCAATCTACTATGAGGTGGAGTCAATGGATTATACCGTTATCATTCACGATGCTGAAGAGGGAGGATATTGGGTGGAGGTACCGGCGCTGCCGGGATGTTTCTCACAAGGTGAGACGATTGAAGAAGCACTGCAGAACGTGAGGGAGGCTATCACCTTACATCTGGAAGTGTTATCGGAGGAAGGGCAGCAAGTGCCTCAGGACGATATACGCCTTATCGCCCGAGTACCTGTTGCCCTGAAAGCTGAGTAGAGCGGGAAAGATGAAAGGGATCATCATATGCATGGTCGGTTTGTCTATCGCTTTCATGGGGCCTTCTTCATCCTTTGGGGAGACCGATGAGTCCGGTCCGTCGCTTCCGCCGGGTAAACTTGGGGGCGTGTTGATAGGGAGAGGCTTAAACGCCGATGGGTTTATCAGGTTGGTGAGGTTAAAACACAGGATGGCGGACTGGTGGCAGGATCCGACGGCGCTTACCGGTTTGATCGAGTGGCTTCAGACCAGAACCAGGATCAGAGCCGATATGCGGATAGGCGATGGCTCACTCGAGCTGACCGATCCCAGAATACTAGATGCACCGCTGATCATCATGACGGGACACGATGAAGGGGTGGTCTTCCAGCATAACCTCGAAAGGGATGGCAGGAACGGCCCACCCTTCAGGCTCGTCACATCTTTGACCCCACAGGAGAGAAGGATGCTTCGGAAGTATCTCGTCGAGAGGAAGGGCACGCTCTTCTTCGACGACTGTGGTTTCAAGGGCCTTTTCGCTGGTAGGGTGAGGGAGGAACTGAGATTGACCCTACCTGAGTATCAGATAGAACCCATACGGCGGACCGACAGGATTTTCAAGATCTACTACAAGCTCCCCGGACCTCCTACCGGGGGGGATGTCTTCTGGGGGTCAGAGAACATCAAGGCACAATCGCTTTTCCCCTACATACGGGGGATCAAGATCAAGGGGAGATGGGCCGTTATATATAACCGAAAGGATTACATGTGCTGTATGGAAACGGTTGAGGTGCCAAGCCGAACCCTGCTGGCCCGACGAAGGTCGAATGACGTATATAGATTCATGACCAACGTCATCTTCTATGTTCTCAGATATGGAGGTAATGTAGATAGATCGCGGTATAAAAGTCGATGATAGGAAGCTGCGAATACTGATGGTCAATTACGAATTCCCCCCCATAGGTGGTGGAGGCGGGATCGTTACCAGATATCTCGGGAGGGAGTTCGCAAGGCGGGGTCATGATGTCACCTTGGTCACGTCCCATTTCGATCGACTGCCACGGCATGAGATCATCGATGGGGTTAAGGTTTATCGGGTTCCGGTGATCCGGAGAAGCCCGAACGTAGCTAAAGTGCATGAGATGTTCACCTACATCCTGAGTGCCCTTGTCTGGTCGTTCAGATATGTCCCCGTCATCCGTCCGGATATCGTTCAGGTTTTCTTCGGCATCCCATCAGGTCCCGTGGCATACGCGATAGGTAAGACGACGGGATATCCGTACGTCGTGTTCCTGGGCGGCAGGGATGTGCCCAGACCTAACCCCGATCCTCCTTACTATCGTTACCTCTATCCGATCCTCAAACCGGCCATAAGGGCGATATGGCGTTCGGCCGGGGCAGTCATCGCATGTAGCGAAGGATTGAGGAAGCTAGCTCTGCGGACCGATCCGGAGACACGGATAGAGGTCATACCGGATGGCATAGATCTATCTCGATTCCACGCGCCAAAACGCGAGGCCGAGCCGGACGTGGTCAGGGTTCTCTCAATAGGAAGACTCATCCCGCGCAAAGGGTTCCATCATCTGATATCCGCCCTGCCTCACCTGAGGGGGATGACGGGGAGAAAGTTCACAGTGGAGATCGTCGGGGATGGCCCCATGATGGATGAGCTGAAAGAGCTTGCAAAAAAGCTCAAGGTCGATGATCTCGTGGTCTTTTCGGGGACCATCCCGTATGAAAGGCTTCATAAGAGGTATGAATCAGCCGATCTTTTTACGCTCTGTTCCTCGGCCGAAGGAATGCCTCTGGTCGTGCTTGAGGCGATGGCTATGGGATTGCCCGTCGTCGCCACTAAAGTGCAGGGGATCGAGGAGCTGGTTCACGACGGGGTAAACGGATACCTGATCGAGGATCCCTCTGATTCTCAGGCGCTCGCCGATAGGATCTCGCTCCTGATAGAGGACGGCCAGGCCAGAATCAGGATGGGCGCCGAGGCGATCAGATCGGTCGAGAGATACGATTGGGCCAGGATAGCCGAGAGATACCTCGACGTATATCGGAGGGTGTTGAGTCGAGCCTGAAATCCTTCCTCCGCAGAAACAGAATACTCTGGAATCTCTCCGGATGTCCCTACAGGGCACCTAGGTGGGATAAAGCCGTAAGGAGGATCCTCAGGGAGATAGGCGATGAGGGGATCGCCCTTGATCTGGGCTCCGGTAACCGAAGGTGGGCGTCAAGTGTGGTTAACCTGGATATCGAGCCATTTCCGAATGTGGACGTGATAGGCGACGGAGCGATGCTGCCGTTCAAAGATGAATCGTTCGACGCCGTCATAAGCGAGGCAGTGCTGGAACACGTGCCCGATCCGAAAGCTGTGATCTATGAGATCCGGAGAGTTCTAAAACCCGGAGGATACATCTGTGTGGCGGTGCCCTTCATACAAGGGTATCATGCCTCACCGAACGATTATCAGCGATATACGGTGACCGGCCTGGAGAAATTGCTCTCGGATTTCCGGAGGATCGAGTCCGGGCCGTGTGTGGGGCCAGCGAGCGCCCTACATTGGGTGATGCGCGAGTTGGTGGGGATCGCACTTTCCTTCGGTAATTTTTGGATCGGTAAGGCGATCTCGCTCATCTTCGGCTGGATCACCTTCCCAATGGTTATCATTCTCGACCCGATCCTCATCAGACTACCTAACTCCCACCTGATAGCCTCGGCCGTTTACTTCATAGGCAGAAAAGAGGATCAACCGACAGAGGTCTGACCCATGATCATAATCACCCTCACGTTCATCATCGCCGCTGTGAAGGTGGATTCGATCGAGATAACCGGAAATAAGATCATCTCAAGGGCAGATCTGCTTCGAACTCTCCAGCTCACGCCAGGCGGGGAGGTCTCAAAGGAGGAGATTGAACCGGCGATCTCCAAGGTACTTAGGGAATATGTCAGGCGCGGATATCTCTTTGCGTCTATCGATTACTCGTTTCAGCCGAGCGGCAAAGGGGGAATGAAGCTGACCCTGAAGGTGAACGAGGGGAGAAGGGTCAAGATCGGGGATATACGGATCGTTGGAAATTCGATCCTAAGCGAGAAGGAGATCAGGAGAGCGTTGAAACTGGGAGGGGAATTCGACGTTGGAAGAATCAATGAGGGGATCGAGCGGGTTCTCAGGATCTACGCCGAAAAGGGATATCCGCTCGCACGCATGAGCCTAACTGAATTTCGGCTCTCCAAGGATCGATCGAAGCTCAACTTTGATATAATGATCGATGAGGGAGATCCGGTTAGGATAGCTGACGTCAGGGTGACGGGGCTTAAGAAGACCAAGCCCAAGGTGATACTCCGTCAGCTTCCCATCAGAGCGGGCATGCCGTATCGACAGAGCCTTGTCGATGAGTCGATCCGTCTGCTCAGGAACATGCCCTACATATATGATGTGGAGCCGAAGGCGATCGAGAGAAGTGAGAGGCCGGGTGAGGTCATATTCAATCCCCACGTGACGGAGGCCCACAGCGGGAGAATCGAGGGCCTGCTGGGATACGCCCCACCGATCACTCCCGGAGGTAGGGCGAAATTGACAGGGACGATCTTCATCGATGAGACGAACATACTCGGCAGCGGAAGAGCGCTTCATTTCGAGTGGCGTTCGGCTGAGTCGAAACGGATCGAGTTCCGATATCTTGAGCCCTGGATCTTGGGCAGACCGATCGATCTAAGTTTGAGGTATGAACGTCAGGCGGGATTCAAATCCTATGGAATATCGCTTATCAGCAGATTGAACTTCAGATATCTCATCAAGGGAGGGTTCTCATACGAGACGGCCGAGCTGAACGGTATGAGGAACAGGGCGGTTAGATTTGAAGCTGGTTTCAGGCGTGATGTGCGGGATTATGCGCTGAATCCAACATCCGGGGATGTTGAGAGCGTTAATTTGGGGATAACGGCGGGGGATTACCGTTTGGGGAGACTTACCTTTGGAGCGCAAATTTATCTATCCACGCGGCGAAATCAGGTGCTGGCTTTAGGAGCTCACCTTGGCAGGCTTTTCGGGCGGGATATACCGCCGTTTGAGCTCTTCAGCTTAGGAGGAGCCAACACGCTGAGAGGATACACGGAGGGGTGGTTTCAAGGAGGATCGATGGCATATGCGAATCTGGAATACAGGTTTCTGACCGGTTTGGGATCTCATCTGTTCCTCTTCGTCGATTTAGGAACGATGAATCCGCCTCAGCTCCAGATCAGTTATGGCATCGGGGCGAGATTGGAGGCTCAATCGGGGAGGCTAAATCTCTGCTATGGCCTGGCCCGCGGCGATTCCATCCTGAACGGCAAGATCCATGTCAGTCTCGGCACCGCCTTTTGAACTCGCTCATATTATCACGCGATGGATTTATTTGCGCTTCAAAAATGGATTTCACCGTGATTGTGCTATCAGGGATTCGGCGACCTTGGTCATATCCCCCTCACTCAGATCCCCTATCAAGGTGAAGTTAATACCTCCCTTTTCCCACCGCAATATGCGCAACTGACCGTCATAGAACAACTCACATCTCAGGCCCAGTATCTGGATCGGCTTTTCCATCTCCCTCTCCCGGGCTCTATGTCGTCCTTCCGGCCTTCCACCGCTCGTTTCAAACAGCGATAGCAGCACCAGTCCATCGGTATACCGCAGGTGGGCTATCTCCCGCCTTTGATATCTTATCAGTCCGGCGCTTTGAAATTCAAAGCCGTCGGGAAGGAACTCCGGGATAAGTATACGGAATGAGATCTTCCGTCTCAGCTCCTCAAGGTTTAATTCTCCTCCGCCGTATGGTCCTCTAAATTTCCTTTCGCCCTCAACGCCCTCCTTCGGGGGAACAAACAGTTTATCTTCCATCTTTGATGGGAAGGAGATCTCGGTATACACTACGAGGAATCTGAGCTCGCCTTCGGAGTTGTAGTTCTCCACCCTAAGCGGCAGGCCCTTTTCGGCATCCACCCATATCCTCCTGGACGGTCTTCCTTTGTGTTTCGGCTTTATCTCCAGCAGATAGGTCCTCCGTCCGGCGATTCTCCCTCCCGGGCTTATCCCCACCGAGTAGTTATGGAGCATCAGTTCCAATTCCCTCTGTGAGCGGCCGAATTTAGGAGGTGGAGGACCGGGACGATATGGGGGAGGTCCGAACGGTTTTCCCTTTGCCTTCGGAGGTATACGCCATTCCCGTCTCCCCAGCCGGATCAACCCGGAGCCCGCGATCTCAGGCGGGGCTAGCACTTCGATGCGTTGCTTATCCGGTGATTTATTTATCACTTTCTCCTCTCGAACCATGTTATATCGTCCGCCGAAACCTATCACCAGGCGCCTCCCCACGAAATCAGCTCTCCTCTCAGCCTCCACCATCTGCCTCAGTATATCTTGAGGATCGGGTAAATCCCGTCCCCCCCTGGGCTGGAGGGTTATCAACAGCATCAATGTGAGACAAACCCACATCACCTTCATGACCTCACTCTCCTTCGTAATACAAGCTGATATACGTTTGGAGCTCATAACTCGATCCGGTTTTCCTCACCTTGGCGGGAGCTTTCAACTCTCGAACGACCTCCGATTCCAGAAACGGATCGGAAGGCAGTATCTGCCGCGAGTAATATCGGGCATGTTCCTGAACATATAAGCTGAGCAATTGCATCTCCGGGATATCCGAACCCGATCTCGTGAACATCCACCATCCCATTGTGGCAAGTGCCCCGGCGACGATAAACAGGATCAGAGGGGCGAGAACAGGGTGTTGAACCATGGGTTGAACCGTCAACCTCTTCAATCGCTCCCGCCATGTAAATCTCGATCTTCCAGCGCTTTCGAGCTTCATTTTAAGGGCCGGCCACATATCCCCAGGAGGTTCGAGCCTCGGAAGAGCCCGGACGAGCGAGACGGCCTCGACCATCTCATCATACTCCTTGGAACACCCCTCACAGATCGCGAGGTGTCTACGGATCTCCTCCCGCGTTCTCTCATCCAATTCGCCGTCTAAAAACTCGGAGAGTTTCCTGCGCACATTGCGACATCTCATCATAATTCCCCCTTATTCCTCTCCATCCGGCGTTTTAGTTCCATCCTGGCCTCATGCAGTAGCGATTTAACCCTTCCCATTGAACAGCTCATCGCCTCGGCGATCTCCTTATAGGACAACCCCTCTATCTCACGAAGGATTATTATGGCCCTCATTTTACCGGGGAGAGAGCCGATTATCCTCTGTATGGCCTCTCTGCGTTCCCTCAGAATGACATCATCCTCAGGGGTTTTTTCGTATATAAGGGCTTTCTCGTCGATATCCTCCAGACTCTCAGTCGGGTGTGCGTTCCGTTTTCGCAGGTGATCCAGACATAAATTGACGGTTAGGCGATACAACCACGTGGAGAAGGAGGATTTGCCCTTGAACTTATGGATCTTCTGGAAGAGGCGGAGGAATACCTCCTGTGTCATATCCTCCGCCGTCTCGCGATTGCCGGTCATTCTGTAGGCGACGTTGTAAACCCTCTTCTGATATCTGCGGAAGATCTGTTCGAATGCCTTCTCGTCCCCCTGTTTCAACCTCTGAATCAACACGATTTCTTCGCCACTCAAGATTTTCCTCTATAGGTTTCAATCTCACCTTCGATCTCTTAGACGAAATTTCGGCGGAAAATGTTCGAGGATTAACGTGAGAAGCCGACATCACCCGGTAAATTATGGTATAATCTCCTAGGTGGTCGGAGTAGTTCAACACGCTCAAATTTCCCTTGAGTGTAGCGGTTATCGATCCAACAAGGAGATACGTTCATCGCGTAACGCACAACGCAGTAAACGCAATCACGCAGCGAACGTTACAACGCAACGGATCGGATTTCCGTTACACTCAACGATAATATGGGCGAATCCAGCGTATCGGAGGGGATGTATGTTGAGGTTAATCTGGGTCACACTGGGAATGTGGGCCTTTTTAACGCTTTCTTTCAACGCGTGGGGAGAGGTCCAGCTCTCCACAATCCCAGGACGCAAGTCCGTGAAAGTCACGATCTATAAGGGGATAGACATAGCCTATGTCGAGGAGAGCAGGTTGATCACGCTGAGGAAGGGCGAAAACAGGCTTCAATTCGGATGGGCTGACACCAGGATCGATCCATCCTCCATAAGACTGCTTCCCCAGATCCCGGACGTCTCGATCCAGACGGCTATCTCCTCCTTTGAGGAGCCGAACATGATCGTCTGGAAGATCAAAACGGAGGAAGGGGGCAGAAAACCGCTGAAGATCACATACTTCATCGGTGGAATGGACTGGGATGTGGACTACACTGTCATCTCGTCGGAGGATGAGACCAAGCTTTCACTAGAGGGATATGTCGAGATCTCCAACAAGAGCGGCGAGGATTTCAAAGGGGTGTCGCTCAAGCTCGTGGCGGGTGAGATCAACAGGGTGGTAAGGGAGAGATACGCGGCGAAGGCGGAGGAGATGGACAGGATGCGAAAGGAGATGAGGAAAGCGGGCAGAGGAGCGTTGAGAGCACCTGTACCTGTAATCGAAGCGGCCGCTCGGAAATTCGTGACGACGGAGGCGTTGGCTAACATGAGACAGGCCGGTGAGGCCGGGATGGTCTCAGAGCATTATCTGCTCTCGGTCGAAAGACGAACTGATCTCAAAAACGAGTGGGGCAAAAGGTTGATGTGGCTCTCCGCCGAAGAGGTGCCGATAGATGTGGTATATGTCTTCGATCCCTCGAAATACGGCGAATCGGTCGTTAAACAATACAGATTCAAAAACGACAAAGAGCACAACCTCGGCTCCGCTCCCATCCCGCCGGGGAGGGTGATAGTTTACGGGCGGGAGAAAGATCAGATCATACCGATAGGTGAATCGAGGATCGATTTCACGCCGGTCAGCGGCGATGTGAAGCTCACCCTCAACTCCCAGGGCGAGATCACGGTCGAAAGAAAACGGATGAACTTCGCCAAGATCAACTTCAGGTTCGATAAGAACAACCGGGTGGCGGGATATGACACTGAGGAGGAATATCAGATAAAGGTGCGTAATCACAGGGAGATCCCCGCCAAGGTTGAAGTTTACGAGAGGTTCAGGGGCGAGTGGGAGATCACCTCCAAAAGCCACGATTATGAGCGAAAGGACGCTCAGACGATACTTTTCAAGCTTACCCTCCCGCCCGGAGCGGAGGAGATCATCAAATACACGGTCGTTATCAAGCCGGAGGGAGGTGTGAGAAGATGAGGGCTTTGATCGGATTTATAGCGGCAGCTCTCCTGCTGGGATGCATCGCCGAGGTGGGGTTATCGAGGATAGAGCTTATAACCCTCCCGCCCAGGGAAAGGGTGAGGATCAGGTTCATGTCCATCACGTCGGCGAAAGCTTTGATTCAAGAGCAGAGAAACATCACCTTGGAGAAAGGCGAAAACCTGGTCGAGTTCAGTTGGGCCAACCTCGACATAGATCTCCAATCGGTTCATGTCATCCCAACGCCTCAAAAGGGGAGGGTGGAGATCGAGTCGATATCGATCCGGCCGGGATCGACAAATAGCCTGATCTGGCACGTGATGAGCTCTGAGGCTATGGAGGTGCCGGTTTACATCTCATACCTTGCCTCAGGAATCAGACCGGAGTTTAGCTATACCCTCATCCTCGATGAAAACGATGAGAAGGGGAGGTTAATATGCAGGGCAAAGGTGGTGAACACGACGCCTGAGGAGTTTCAGAACGTCCAGGTCGAATTCCCATTTAGACCTCCCATCAAGCTCACGATTAAAGGAAGGGAATCCAGATCCGTGGAGCTGTTTAAGGTTGAGAATGTCTCTGTGGAGAAACTTTACGTCTTCGATCCGAGGAAATCCGCCACAACTTCAGTCTACTATATCTTTAAGAACGATGAGGCCCATGGCCTTGGCGGTTCTATCCTCCCCTCCGGCCAGATTCACGTCTATAAAGCCGAGGGGGATGGATTTGTGTTCCTCAGCGAGGACATCCTACATAGGACGCCTATCAGCGATGAGGTGAGGATCAGACTCGGCGGGACGAAGGAGGTCGAGGTTAAAAAGGAGCTCCTAGATAGGCGAAGGACGAACATCAGGCGGACGGCAGATCAGAGGAGAATAGCGCTCTGCGACATCGAGGAGAAGTTCAGGATCACGGCTCAAAACCATCGTGAGGAGAAGATCAAACTGGAGATATATGTGGGGTTGAACGACGAGTGGGAGATGAAGGAGTGCTCACATAGGTATGAGAAGGAGGATTCCTCCACGATCAAGTTCATTCTTCAGATGGACCCCGGCTCCAAGGAGGTCATCAACTTCAGGGTTTTGGGCAAGAACATCATCGGCGGGCAGATCAGACCAGTGGTGATGTAGGGAACTCGGTGAACTCTCTGCGCCGTAGCCCTTCTAGATCCAGCGATTCCGTTCGAGGGTCCAGCTTGATCTCCCACTGTTCCATCGTTCTAGCTCCGATGATCGCATCCAGTTCCTTACCGTCAGCCCGACCCAGTTCATCCACAGGAACCACCTCGGCGACGAAGGGCAGTCCTTCGATCTTTCCCTTGACCAACCGGAGCTCCCTGATCTCAATAACCCTTCCCCCCAGAACCACGCGCGGGGGGGAGGGGACCTTTATCCCCGGGGCATCCCGGGCCAAGATCGAGCGGACATAGGAGTAGATCGCTCCGGTATCAAACAGGGCTAACGCCGGTTGTCCCTGGATCTCTATCTCCTTGATGATCCTCGCCATTATCCTCCCCCCTTCACCTCTGCCATTCCCTTATCTTATCAGCGAAGGATGCCGCCAGTTCCTCAGCTTTCCCTTTATCCTCCGACTCGGCGGTGATGTGGAATATGGGCCTATCGGGATCGGGGATAATCACGATCCATCCGTCCTCATAGTTCACCTTCACGCCGTCTATCAGCTCCACGTTCTCGCCTTTGGTCTCCTCGATCAGATTGCGCATGATCGTTCCCTTGAGCTCCCACGGACAGGGCACCCTCTCCCTGATCATATGGAACCTCGGTATCTCATCGACCAGATCGCCGAGCTTGACCTCCAGCCTATACATCATCTCCAGGATCTTCACAAGGGCGAGCATGGCGTCGAAGACGGGATAGAATTCGGGGAAGATATAATTTCCACGCCTGGAGCCGACGAAGGCTATATCGGGCAACATCGCCATCTCCATCTGCGAGCGGGGGTTAGTCTTCGTCCGGATCACCTCGACCCCGTGCTGAGAGGCGATCACATCTATCGCCCGAGAGGCTGTCACGGAGACGGCGATCTTCCCTTTAGCGCCCGTCTTCAATATCAGCATGACGACCGCCGCCAGAGCCTCATTGCCCGATAATATCCTCCCCCTTTCATCGACGAGGAAGAGCCTCTCGGCGGCCGGATTGAGCATGAACCCGACGTCGGATTTGAGCGTGACGACGATATCTGAAAGCTGCTTTAAAGCCTCCCCTATCTCGGTTTCAGATCTGGTGAGTTTGCTTTCATCCATGAAGGCGTTGAGGCTGACGGCGTTTATGTTCAGCTCCCCTAGGATGGAGGGTAGAATGGTGACGGCCGTGCTGTGGGCGTAATCCATCACGATCTTAGGGCTTCTCTCACCGAAGACCTCCTGATCGATGTAATTGAGAAAGGCCTCGCGATAATACTCGTAGATCCTGGATGGGAACTCCAGATTGCCTGTCTCAGCGACGGGGACCCTGCGGAAGTCCTCCCTGAAGAAGAGCCTTTCGACCGTTTTCTCATGGGCGACGCGGATGTCCATCCCGTTGGCCTCGAAGAACTTGATATCCAGCACGTCCGGATCGAAGGGGGATCGACGGACGTGGAAACCGCCTGACGATTTCAAGGCGTTGGTTGCGAACCTCGCCACCGGCTCGGGGATCTCCTCCAGGTCGTAGATGTTGACTCCCGTGGACATCAGCCCGGCGATGATGGCACGACCGATCATGCGGGATGCCCTGCAGTTATCACGGCTCGCAACGACATATGAGCCCTTGCGCAGCGATGCGCCATATGAGGCCCCAAGCCTCGCCGCTATCTCAGGGGTCAACTCCGCCCCGGCCACCCCTGTCACGCCGAAGCTGCCGAAGAGGGATTTCGCCCACCTATCGCCCCAAACCAGGCTTGTCGTGAGCGTCGCGCCGTCCTCAACGACCTTATGCGGCCACAGCTTCAGGTTGGCCCTTATCCGGCTTCCGGCCCCCACGACGCAGTTATCGCTTATAACGGCGCGCAGATCGATGAAGGCTTTATGTTTGATGATCGTCCGGCTGCCGATTATGTTCTCACGGAGTTCCGCCATGGAGCCGATGTAGACGTTATCCCATATGACGGAATCCACGATTCTGGCGTCCTCCTCGACGATGCAATTATCGCCGATGACGGAGTTACGGATATAAACCCCATCGTCGATCCTACAGTTACGGCCTATCACCACTGCCCCTTCCAGCTCGGCCTTCCTGCTGACCTTCGTTCCCTCGCCTATCCAGATATCCCTGCCGATGGTCTTCTGCCTCTCGCCGGAGATTTCGATCTCCACCTTCCCCGAAAGCACGTCCTTATGTGCCTGTAAGTATGATTCCAAATCTCCGATATCCCTCCAGTATCCTTCGGCCACGAATCCGAATAGCGGCTCTCCCTTCTCCATGAGGAGCGGGAAGAGGTCGTTGCTGAAATCGAACTCGGTCTCCGGCGGAATGTACTCCATGACCTCAGGCTCAAGAACATATATGCCCGTGTTTATCGTGTCGCTGAAGACCTCACCCCAGGTTGGCTTCTCCAGGAAGCGGGTTATCTTGCCCTCCTCATCGGTGATCACCACGCCGTATGGCCTGGGGTCATCCACTCTGGTCAGCGCCAGCGTGACCTTAGCGCCCTTATCCTTGTGGAACTGAACTATCCCGGTGAGATCGAAATCGGTCAGCAGATCTCCGCTTATGATGATGAAGGTATCGTCGAAGAAATCGGACAGGTGGATGTGGGCGTTACGGACGCTTCCCGCCGTGCCCAGATCCTCCTCCGCACGGATGTAACCCATCCTGACGCCGAAATCCGATCCGTCTCCGAAGTAGTTCTCTATGATCTCCGGCTGATAGTAGAGTATGGAGAGCATCTCCTCAAATCCGTGTTTTTTAAGCAGGGTGACGATATGCTCCATTATGGGTCTGTTAGCGATCGGGACCATCGGTTTGGGGATGTTGTAGGTCAGAGGTCTCATCCGCGTGCCGAAACCGCCTGCCATTATCACTGCCTTCATCGCTTCACCTCCGAAAGAGCTTATTTTTTCATCTCTCCTCGATTATCTCGACGTTCGCCCTTGGCAGGGTGATCCTCGATCCGTCCTCCAATTCAAGCTCTAAAACTCGAACTACGGATTCCGTTTCGATCCTTTTCAATTCCGGGGGAAGTGCTCTCACCACGCCGATCCTGCCGAAATAGGGTTCCCTTATCACCCTGATCTTCGATCCGATCTCCAGTCTCGGCTCAAGTTCTCCTTCTTCCGCCCTTATCTTTTCCAGGGGCACTATCACCTCCGGCCTGAGCACACCTGCTCGGATCTGGGTTGCCCCGTTTATGGAGGCCTTCATCCCATCGAGCTCTTTAAGGAGACCGAAGGCTCTATCTGACATGGCTATCTCCCCGAATCCCTCCGTGATGATGAGCGTCAGATCTATATCCTCCGATCCCGTTATCGCCACGCCGATCTCGTATCCCAGGAAACGGCGCAGATCCTCGTCATTTATGCCTCCGACGATTATTCCAATCACACCGATTTCCTCGGCCTTTCGTATGGCCTCCGCGGTGACGATCGATCCTCCGACGATTATCCTATCGGCACAGCTTCGGTCGATCGATTCAGCCGTGAGCGGTTCAGAGGGGGAATCGACGAGCAGCTTTAAAGGTGCTATCCTTTCACCGCCCACGCCGAATATCCCCTGTATCAATGCTCCCTTACACTCTATGACGGCGCCTTCCCTCGGCATGACCTCGCTCACCACGCCGTCTACATATGCCTTTATCTCCAGCGGCACCGAGGGTTTGCGGATGAGAACCTGTCCGGTGACTTCCGAGATGCTCTCTATGGTTCCCAAGGCTTTGGATCTACATTGTGATTTAAAAAGCCCGAATAGGCCCTTCGTCTGGGCTATGATCTCTCCCTCCTCGACCGGATCACCCTCCGACTTGAGCATATATCTGCGGATGTCCTCAGGCTGAATGCTGAGTGTATTTGCCACGTTGATCATCTCCACATCGCCGGGCAGCTCAGTCCTTGCAACAGGGTCCTCGGCCCTAACCTTCTGCCCTGCCTCGACCAACACCGTCCCTTCAAGGGGCAACCTGCGGATCTTCCTTATAAGCGTCGAATCGGTTATCTTGAGCCCGGGCGTATAGGCATGGGCCATTTTATCCCCCTACATCGGATATGCGTTTAAGGCTTTCATCCATTCGGTGATCCTGTCCACCCTGTTCGGCGTGTTCATGTTCAGATCGAGCGGGCGTCCTCTGGTATCCAGTATAAGGCCGACGACTCCGCCTTCGACCTCGATCTCCATCTCATTTCCCCTCCCCGCTCCGACGTCGAACCTCCTCCGCGGCTTGAGGTATACCCGCGCCTTTTGGCCGACGCCGAGAGGTAGGAGTCTGATCTGACCGAACGGTATCTCCTCCTCTATCTCACCCTCCGGCAGCCATGCTTTTATGGTCAGGCATGGTCTGCCCTCCTCCCCCTGGCCGACGGGGGCGATGCAGGTCCCCAGGTGTATGAGACACTCTCTCTCGAAGACCTGCAGAGCTGCCTCTTCATTCACCTGCGCTAAAACCCCGAGCTGGGGCATCATAAAGATGCTATCCACGGCCAGATGGGTTACGCCCTCCGGCTGAAATGCGTCGATCAGCATCATCGCCGCCTGGCTCCTACGGGGAGCATGTGAGAGCACACCGCCGCTTCCCACGATGAGGTCCAGGCCCATCATATCCACCAACGTCTGGCCCGTCTCGGTCTGTGCGAAGGCGTCGGAGATCGTCCTCTCCTGGTGAACTCCCTTTAGTCCGACGGCGAGTTTCCTATGCTGCTCGAAGGCCAACCTCAGCGCCTCACGGGCGAGGGCATGTTCCACCATCAGCTCCTCCAACGTCTGAGGTATGGTGGTGGGACGGATCATCTTGTTCTTGATCCTGTTTCGGAGATCTCCCTCATCCATCCGGAAAGGCACCCATCGCATCACGTTCTCCACGCCAGCCTCGGCGAGGACGTTGGAGACGCTGTAGCTCATACCGAGGTTCGCGCTGACGGTGCGGTTAAACGTCCCCTGGAAAACCGAGAAAACATCTGTGGTTGCACCTCCGATGTCCACCCCCACAACCTGTATCCCACGGCGACGAGCTATTGTCTGGATGATATATCCCACGGCCGCCGGGGTGGGCATAATGGGGGCGTCCGTCCAGGAGATGAGTTTATCGTAGCCCGGAGCATGAGCCATGACGTGTTCGAGGAAAAGCTCCTGGATCTTAAGCCTTGCCGGCATGAGATTTTCACGCTCCATGGTCGGGCGAATGTTGTCCACGATCTCCAGGGCCACCTTACCGTGGAGGGTCTTTCTGATCTGATCGCGGGCATCCCTGTTCCCCGCGTAGATGAGGGGGAGCTGATATCCTATACCGAGACGAGGTCTGGGATTTGCTGCGGCGATTATTTCAGCAAGCTCCACGACATGTGATACGGTTCCCCCATCAACACCTCCTGAAAGGAGGATCATATCCGGCCTGAGTCTCCTTATTCGATCTATCTTCTCATGCGGTTTTCTTCCATCGTTGGATGCGATCACATCCATGACGATGGCGCCAGCTCCTAAAGCGGCCCTCTCGGCGCTTTCGGCCGTCATGTTTCTTACGACCCCCGCCACCATCATCTGCAGTCCGCCGCCAGCCGAGCTCGTTGAGATGTATATGTCTATACCCTTCTCATCGGTTTGAGGCTTAATCAGCCGGCCATCGCGCAGGAGTTTTCTGCCCGTAAGCTCCTCCACCTCACCGATGGCGTTGATCACGCCCTTGGTGACGTCCTCCACCGGCGCCTCGACCGTGGTGGGTGCTTCACCTCGTACGATCAGCCGATACTCATCACCCCTCTTCTCTATCAGGATCGCCTTTGTAGTTGTGCTCCCGCAATCGGTAGCGAGGATAGATCTCATTTCATCCATCCTTGTTCCCCCTCCCGCTCAGCCGTTCTATGGCCTGCAACAGTCTCTCCACGTTTTCATCGTCCTCCATCAGGATCGAGAACTTTCTATAATCCCCAGAGCTCAATATGGAGCTGACGAAAGGATCAACGGCAACGAGCAATTGACTGCCGAGGAAGTTGATGGGTTTGGCCATCTCGATAAACAGCAGCGCTGGAGCGGTCAGACCCCGCTTGACGATCTCCTGAGCAGCCTTCTCTATTATTCGATCCCTCTCCTCCTCATCGATCTCATCCGGCAATATAATGGTCTCTTCACCCGAACGAAACCCACCGACGGGGCCGGGCAGCTCGGATATCCTCCTCACTAAATTCCTTATGAGAGAGCCGAAAGCGACCTTCATCTCCTTTGAATCTTATCCTCTATGTATCTCAGCGCCTCATCCCTATGGCCGTTAAACATCACATAGATACCGCGAAACCTCTCCAGCCTTGATCTGCCTTCAAACGGGCTGAGCAGAACCCCGTTTTTATCCATATGGAAGCTCTTGAAATAGCTCCAGCTCCTTGAGTATTTCCTGGCGAAGGTGTGCACCTCGATCCTGTCCGGATAAAGCAGGTATTTGGTCGGGAAGAAGTAGGAGGAGAGTGAACCGAAGAGTATACCGATGGAGAGAATCGCCATAAAGAGCCCGTATATGTGATAGACCAGCACACCGAGCAGGAAAAGGAACAGGATAACGACAGCGGGAATCACCCTGCTCCTTGTGAGAGGATGAACGATCCAGAAGAGATCGGGGGAAGCAGCGGAACGATCTCCCATCGGAGGATCCTACTTTCCCGACGATTTGCCAGTTTTCTCCTGATTGTTCTTGTTTTCACTTTGGGTTTTAGCACCAGCACCGGCTTTGGCCTCTGAGCTCTGCTTGGTCTCCCCTTTTTGCTGCGTCTGAACCGATTGAGTTGGAGCTGATTCCGGCTTAACCTTGAGTTTAGGCGTCGAGGATGTCGCCCAGAACCTCGCCAGCAACAGCGCCAGCAACATATATGCGATGGCCAACCCTGTGGTCAGCTTCTGCATGAAGGAGGCGGTCCCTCTTCCGAATATCGGGTTAGATGAGCTCAAGCCGCCTACTATCCCGCCCAGTCCCTCACTCTTGCTGGATTGCAGCAATATAGCGACGGTCAACAATATGCAGACCATAACGAAGATAAAGATCAGCAACCCCAATATCATGTTCTCATCACCTCGGTTTATCTCTCGTAGAATTTAACGATCTTGGCGAACGAATCGGCCTTCAGGCTTGCGCCTCCGACAAGCCCGCCGTCTATATCCGGCTGAGCCATCAGTCCGGCGATGTTCTCGGGCTTGATGCTGCCTCCGTACTGTATTCTGACCTGCTCCGCCACCTCCTTCGAGAAGATCTCCCCGAGCAGTTCCCTTATGAACTGGTGAACCTCCTGAGCCTGCTGTGGGGTGGCCGTTCTGCCGGTCCCGATAGCCCAGACGGGTTCATAGGCGATGACGGTGTTAAGCATCTCTTCCTCGCTCAGCCCTTTAAGCCCGTTGACCACGTGATCCTTGACGACCTCCTTTGTCACGCCCGATTCCCTCTCCTCAAGTTTTTCTCCGACACACATTATCGGTTTGAGCCCGTGCTTATGAGCTGCCTTGACCTTTCTGTTGACCGTTTCGTTTGTCTCTCCGAAATACCCCCTTCTCTCCGAGTGTCCGATTATAACGTATTGGCATCCGACGTCTTTGAGCATCAGAGGAGATATCTCCCCCGTGTAGGCTCCGCTTTCCTCCCAGAACATGTCCTGTGCGGCGAGCTTTATGTTCGTTTCCTCTATCGCCTCTCCCACCGCCTGCAAAGCGGTGAAGGGAGGAGCAACAACGATCTCTACGTCCGTCACATCGGCGACCAGCTCTTTGAGGGAGTTAACCAATTCGAGCGCCTCGCCGATGGTTTTGTTCATCTTCCAGTTTCCGGCTATAATCGGTTTCCTCATCATTCCTCCTCCAGAGCCATTTTCAGCGTATCTCTGAACTCCTGAAGATCCTTACATGTTATGGCAGCGTCGTGCAGGGATACAAGCGTCGCTGCTGGAGACTCTATCATGATATCCCTCCTTTTGGCGAGCAACGACATCATAGCGCATTGGATTCCGTCCTATGGGCTATCCCTTATCCGATAGCGCCGCTATGCCGGGCAGCTCTTTCCCCTCCAGGAACTCCAGCGAAGCGCCCCCGCCGGTGGAGATGTGAGTCATCTTATCCGCCACGCCTGCCTTCTGCACCGCCGCAACGCAATCCCCGCCGCCGATTATGGTTATGGCGTCCGATTCAGCAAGGAGCTTGGCCACGGCGACCGTGCCCTTTGCGAACTTATCGAACTCATAGACCCCCAGGGGACCGTTCCAGATGATCATCTTCGCCCTACCGATCACCTTGCTGAATTCCTCCACCGTTTCAGGCCCGATATCCACACCCAGCCATCCGTCGGGAATTTCGGTGCTTTTAACGACCTTCGAGTTGGCATCGGGCGCAAACCTGTCGGCGATCACCGTGGTGACGGGAAGTTTGAACTCGACGCCTTTCTCCTTCGCCTCGTTCATGATCTGTCGCGCCAGATCGAGTTTATCATCCTCGACGATCGATTTTCCGACGTTATATCCCTGTGCCTTCAGGAAGGTATATGCCATCCCGCCGCCTATGAGTATCGCGTCGGCCCTCTCCAACATGCTGGTCAGCACCCCTATTTTGTCCGAGACCTTCGCACCGCCCAGAATAACCACGAAGGGATGTTCCGGCGACTGGACGGCCTTGCTGAGATACTCTATCTCCTTCTCCATCAGGAAACCCGCGGCTGCCTGAGGGATAAATTTGGTAACTCCTTCAGTCGAGGCATGGGCCCTATGTGCTGCTCCGAAGGCGTCGCTGACATATACATCTCCGAGAGAGGCGAGTTCCCTCGCAAATTCGGGATCGTTCTCCGTCTCGCCCTTGTGGAACCTGAGATTTTCCAGCAGTATCACGTCGCCTTCCTTCATCTCGGCGACCATCCTCCGGACCTCATCCCCTATGCAGTCGGGGGCCATTTTAACCTCTTTACCCAAAAGCTCGCTGAGCCTCTTTGAAACGGGCTTAAGTGAGAGCTTCGGATCGACCCCTTTGGGCCTGCCCAGATGTGACATCAAGATCAGCTTTCCGCCCCGCTCGATGATGTACTTTATGGTGGGTAGGGCCGCTCGAATTCGGGTGTCATCGGTTATGACGCCTTTCTCCAACGGCACGTTGAAGTCCACCCTCATTAAAACCCTCTTGCCTTTCAGATCCAAATCCCTTACGCTGAGCTTGGTCATCTCCCATCCTCCTTGATTTTGAGGGCGAGCGTTGAAGCTCGCCCCTGAAAGCTCACATCACAGCAGCCTTGAGGCCAACTCGACCAGCCTGTTGGAATATCCCCACTCGTTATCGTACCAGCCGAAGACCTTTATCTGTGTGCCGTCGACCACCCTTGTCGAGGGGACATCGAAGATGCAGGAGTATGGATTGTGGTTGTAATCCGCCGACACCAGAGGCACCTCCTCATACGCCAGTATCCCCTTCAACTCGCCCTCGCTTGCCTTTTTGAACGCCTCGTTTACCTCCTCGACCGTGGTGGCCTTTTCGACCTCAACGGTCAGATCGGTGAGCGACACGTTCGGTGTGGGCACGCGAATAGCGACGCCGTCCAGCTTCCCGTTCAGCTCGGGTATGACCTTGCCTATAGCGACGGCCGCCCCGGTCGTTGTGAGGATCATCGAGACAGCGGCGGCCCTCGCGCGCCTCATATCCTTGTGGGGCGAATCCTGAAGCCTCTGATCGTTCGTATAGGAGTGGATCGTGGTCATCAGACCATGTTTGATGGTGAAGTTCTCATGTAACACCTTAACCATAGGTGCCAAACAGTTGGTCGTGCAGGAGGCGTTTGAGATGATAACGTGTTTCTCCTTATCGTATTTATCGTCGTTAACCCCTATGACGATGGTGATGTCCTCCCCTTTGGCCGGAGCGGATATCAGCACTTTCTTGGCCCCGGCGGTCAGGTGCTTGGCGGCCAGATCCCTTTCCCTGAAAAGGCCGGTCGACTCGATGACGAGGTCAACGCCGAGCTCCTTCCACGGCAGATCGGCGGGATCCCGCTCTGAGAGAACCTTTATCTCCTTGCCGTTGACGATGAGTTTATCCTCTTCCGCCACCACCTCTCCGGGGAACCTTCCGTGGACTGAATCATACTTCAACAAATGGGCAAGGGTCTTAGCATCGGTGATATCGTTAACGGCGACGAACTCCAGATTTCTCAGGTCATCCCTCTCCATAGCGGCTCTGAAGGCTAATCTTCCGATTCTCCCGAAACCGTTGATCCCAACTCTGATCGGCATTCCTTACCTCCTCGTCGATGTTTCGGATTCGATGCTTATTTTAACATAACGGCTTGATACAGACAAGTAAGGTGGGGCTTTTCAATGATTTGGTATAATCAGCGTGGGCACGTCCCTGCGCATGCCCACGAATCCGGCAGGCACAAGGAGGAACGGCAAATGGCGAGTAGCGAGTGGTGATTCTCCCCCATTCGCTGCTCGCTGCAATTACAGCGCCGACGAAAAGCGTTGAAAAGCCCTGTGTATACTTCGTCCATTTTGCAATCTCTTAGATAATATGATATACTTTCCTAAATTTCAGATATTTAGTTTTAGGATAGAGGAGGGGAGATGCCGGTAGAAAAAAGATGGCCTGTTCCGAGTGATCTGGAAATCGCCCAGGAAGCTGAGCTAAGGCCCATCGTCGATGTGGCCAGGGACGCCGGACTTCTTGAGGATGAGATTGAGCTTTACGGCAAGTATATAGCTAAGATCGATTACGCCAAGGTTTTAGAGAGGCTGAAAGATAAGCCGAACGCCAAGATGATTTGCGTCACCGCTATCACTCCTACGCCTTTGGGAGAGGGGAAGACGGTAACCGCCTTCGGATTAGGTCAGGGGCTTGCACTTTTAGGTAAGAAGGTGATAAACACCTTTCGGGAGCCATCCAAGGGACCAACCTTCGGCATCAAAGGAGGAGCCACGGGAGGAGGATACTCGCAGGCTTTGCCTATGGAGGCGATTAACCTTCACTTCACGGGAGATATCCACGCCGTGGAGTCAGCTCATAACCTCTGTGCTGCCGCCATAGACGCCAGTATCCTCCACAAGAACAAGCTGAACATAGATCCGCTTAACGTCACATGGACCTACTGTCAGGACCTCAACTCCCGTGCTTTGAGAGAGGTGATCGTCGGGCTCGGCGGAAGGGCCAACGGCTATCCGAGGGTGACCAACTTCGACATCACCGTTGCGACCGAGACTGCAGCCATTCACGCTCTGGCCATAGGGCTTAAGGATCTGAGGGAGAGGATCGGCAGAGCCGTTGTCGCCTATACCTATGACGGTAAACCCGTAACCTGCGAGGATTTGAAAGTGGCCGGCGCCATGACGGCACTCCTTGTAGATGCCCTGAAGCCGAATTTGGTCCAATCCCTGGAAGGGCATCCGATGATCTGCCATGGCTTCCCCTTCGCCAACGTTGCTCATGGTAACAACTCTGTGCTGGCCGATCTGGTGGCCTTGAAGTTGGCCGATTATGTCGTCACCGAGAACGGTTTCGGAGCTGAGTGCGGCTTCTCGAAGTTCGTTGACGTCAAATGTCGTCAAAGTGGGCTGAAGGCCGACTGCGCCGTCATTGTCTGCTCCATAAGGGCTCTCAAGGAACATGGGGGCGCCTTCCATTTCCGCCCTGGTATGTCGTATTCTAAGGTGAAGGAGGCGGCTGAGACTGAGAACCTACCCGCTGTGGAGAAAGGTTGTGAGAATCTCGCACGCAACATAGAGATAGTCAAAATGTATGGTGTTCCAGCGGTCGTGGCCATAAACAGGTTCACCTTCGATACCGACAGGGAGATAGAGTTGGTCAGGAGAAAAGCTCTGGAAGCAGGTGCCGATGGCGTCGCCGTCTCAGAGGCATGGGCTAAAGGCGGAGAAGGTGCAAGAGAGCTGGCCGAAGAGGTGCTCAAGGTGCTTGAGACGAAACCGAGCAATATGAGATTCCTCTTCCCGGATGACGCCTCCATCAAGGAGAAAATAGAGACTATAGCGGTTAAAGTCTTCGGCGCTGATGGCGTGGAATACTCCCCGGAAGCTGAGAGGAAGATAAAGCTCTACACAAAGCTCGGTTTCTCTAACCTGACGATTAACGTGGCCAAGACTCATCTCTCCCTTTCCCATGATCCCAATTGGAAGGGGGTTCCAAAGAATTATAAACTCCCTGTCAGGGATATAAGAGCATCGGTGGGCGCCGGTTTCCTATATCCTATCTGCGGCGAGATGAGAACCATGCCTGGTCTACCCTCAAGGCCTGCCTTCGTCGACGTGGACGTCGATGTGGAGAGCGGCAAGATAAAGGGGCTATTCTAGTTCCGATAAGGCCGGAGGAGAAATCTGCTCTCCTCCGGTGATTTATCCTCCTAAAAATTAATATAGGGAGGTAGGGATGGTTACCCAATGGAGATTGAAGGAGTTCCTGGATAAAACCGCATCGCGTGAGCCGACGCCGGGCGGCGGCAGCATCGCCGCACTGGTCGGGGCCCTTTCGGCAGCCCTCGGCAGCATGGTCTGCCACTATACCGTAGGCAAAAAGAAGTTCAAAAAGGTCGAGCCGAAGGTGAAGGAGTTACTCAGCCAGGCGGAGTCGCTCAGAGCCAAGCTCTTAGATCTCATTCAGGCGGATATAGATGCCTACGAGCAGGTTTCTCAGGCCTATAAGATGCCTAAGGACACGGAGGAGGAGAAAAAAGCCAGACAGATGGCCATACTCCAGGCCCTGAAAAGCGCCATCAACGTGCCGATGGAAGTGGCGAAGTCCTCTTTCGACCTCATAAAGCTCTCATGGGAGCTGGTGAAGGTCGGTAACCCACAGCTTATAGGTGATGTCGGATGTGTCGCAGCTTTAGCGGTCGCCTCCTTCGAATCGGCAAGCCTCCTGATAGAGTACAACCTGAACCTCATAAATGACGATGAGCTGCGAAGGGAGATCTCGCCCATGATAGATAAATTCTCCAAGGAATGCCGCGAGATCTATGGGGAGATCGCCGAGGTGATAAGGAAATGCCTGAGGAGTTCGAGCTAGAGAGGTTCGACTTCAAGAGGCATGCCCTGGATGACGTTATCTCCTTCTGGGTGGAACACTCCATAGACGAGGAGTTCGGCGGTTTCTGGACGCATCTGGGGAGGGACGGAAATAGATTCGGCGACGGGAGAAAATTCCTCGTCATGCAATCCAGGATGATCTACTCCTTCACGCTCGCCTACCGCCTCAGCGGCGATGATGAGTATCTCGATATCGCTGAGAACGGGGTGAACTTCCTCATAGAACACTTCTGGGACAGGAAATACGGAGGATGGTTCTGGTCGGTCGAGAGATCGGGCGAGAAGACCAGATCGATCGATAAAAGGGAGGGGCTGGAGAAACGCTCCTACGGTCATGCCTTCGCCATATACGGCCTTTCGGAGTTCGCAAGGGCATCCGGCAACTCCCAAGCACAGGAGATGGCGCTCGAGACATACGATCTGACCTTCAAGAAGATGTGGGATAAAAATCACGGCGGGCTTTACCATGAGATGGACGAGGACTGGTACCTGAGAAATCCCACCAAAAGGCTAGATACGCATCTCCACATGCTCGAGGCCCTCTGCTCGTTGGCGGCATTGACCCAGGATTCCTGGTTTAGAGGGGAGATCACAAGGATCTGTGATCTGATCTGTGATAGGATGCAGAATGAGAGGTTCGACTGCATGCGCGAGTGGTTCCTGCCGGATTGGCGCGAGAACATCCAGGAGACAAGGGGGCTAGCCAACTACGGACATAACCTCGAAAGCTCATGGTTCCTCTGGGTCATAGGGAAGTCCCTGGAGATAGATCGATACGTCATCCTCGCCGGAAAGCTCCTCGATTTCTCATTGCGGGAGGGTTGGGATGAGCGGAACGGTGGTTTCCTCGACAGAGGAAAACCGGGCGGGAAGGCGATCGGACGTGATAAGATCTGGTGGGTGCAGTGTGAGGGGATAGGTTGTCTCTCCTTTGCCTACAGGATGACGGGCGAGGGGATCTACAGGGAGAGATTGGAGGAGCTAACGCGATTTTGCTACCGCAACCTATTCGATGACAGATACGGCGAGTGGTTCCATGCCCTGGATGAGGACGGTAACGTGAAGGATGACAGGAAGGGCGGGGAGTGGAAGGCGGCGTATCACGTGATGCAGGCCTGCTATCATGCCTACGAAAACCTGAGAAAAATCGGGGAGCCGGTCGGCGATTACCGATCGGGATTGTTGTAAGATGATCATGCAAACCCGAATGGTGGATGTCACACATAAGCCGGAGACCCACCGAACTGCCGTGGCGGCGGGAAGCGTGAGGGTGAGCGAGAGGACCTTGAACCTGATCGAACGAGGTGAGATCGAGAAGGGCGATCCGATCGAGGTGGCGAGGATCGCCGGTATCATAGCCGCGAAAAGAACCCCTCAGCTCATCCCCCTCTGCCATCCGATAGAGATCACCTCCGTGAGATTGGATTTTGAGATCGATCGCGAGTCATGTCGTATCGAGATAAAGGCTACGGTTGAAACGGTCGCGAGAACGGGCGTGGAGATGGAGGCGCTTACGGCCGTCTCGATCGCCGCCCTAACCATATATGATATGTGTAAGCCCATCGATAAGAACATACAGATCACGGATATAAGGCTTATAAAGAAGACAGGGGGTAAAAGCGATGTCGTTCCTCGATAGATATAAACTCGTGGATCTCTCCCCGAAGCTCATCCCGGGCAAGGAGGAGAGAAGGCTCGAGATAAGGCGGTTCATCTTCGAGCTTGATAACACCATCATGCACGATGTGGACACGATGACTCACATCGGCTCGCATATTGAGGCGCCGCTCCACTATAAAGACGGCCTCAAGGATGTGACGGAACTGCCGCTTGAAAGCTTCATCGGCGAGGGGTTAATGTTGTATTTCGACTTCCTCGATCCGGGATCGCCCATAACGCCCGAGGCCGTCAATCGGGCAGCGGAACCTGACTCGGTCGGGGAGGGGGATATCGTCCTCATGCACAGCCCCTACACCGGCGATCGGCGGCCATATATAGCCCGAGAGACGGCAAAATACTTGAAGGAGACGGGGATTAAGATGCTGGGGATCGGAAATACCGTCCAGCTCGAGGAAAAAGGGGAGATGTTCACGCACGACTACCTCCTGGGCAACGACATCCCGATAATCGAAGGCTTGGTGAACATGGACGCCCTGCCGAAGAGGTTTATATTCATAGGGTTCCCGATCAAAATTCAGGGGCTTGACTCCTCCTGGATACGCGCCGTGGCCCTCGTGGAGAAGGAGGCTGAGCGATGAGACGAATTGTGGTGATGATGATCCCCGCTTTTTTCGCCCTTATGGCCCTAATCGCCGGATGTCAGGCCGCTAAAAGCCTTTCACCCTCAGGCGGAGGCGAGGAGGAGGTGGCGGTCTTCCAGACGACGAAGGGAACCTTCGTCATGGAGTTCTACCCCGATAAGGCCCCTAAAACCGTTGAGAACTTCAAGAAGCTGATAAGAAAGGGCTTCTACGACGGATTGACCTTCCATCGGTACGTGCCCGAGTTCGTGATTCAGGGAGGCGATCCGAAGGGAGACGGCACCGGCGGACCGGGGTATACGATACCGGATGAATTCAACGACCTGAAGCACGTCCCGGGGATGGTGGGTATGGCGAATAAAGGCATCCCTCATTCGGCCGGATCGCAGTTCTATATCTGTCTGCCGCCCGATAAGGGACAGTTCAAACATCTCGACGGGAAATATACACTGTTCGCCAGGGTCATCAAGGGGATGGATGTCGTGGAGAAGCTCCGCCAGGGGGATAAGATCATCAAGGTTCAACTTCGCCCGCGTTCCTCAATCCAGGTGGGGAGCCCCTCAGCAGTTGACCGAAAGTGTGTCAAAGAAGGAACGAGGAACTAGGAGCGAGGAACGAGGAAGCACCTTGATTTCGAATTGCGAATTTCGGATTTCGAATTTAAATTCGCATTTCGCAT